>NZ_JBHSLL010000014.1:0-24110 GCF_042656785.1 Aquamicrobium segne | reverse complement strand
GCAGCTTTGAAGGTCGCCTTGGTGTGACGCTGGATCATGAGACATCATGGCAAAATGATGCAGGGATGACGGATCGCGCCCATGTCTATGGCATTGCCAATCTTTATTATGGCTTCAGCGAAGGTACAAAGGTCAATGTGGCCGATGAGCAGTTCACACAAGAGCAGCAGCGCCTGTGGGGCGGGCTTGGTGTTGGCGGCTCTTACAACTGGAATGACGACAAGTACTCGATCTATGGCGAGGGTCTGGTCAACACCAGTCTCAACAGCTTTGGCGACAGCTACACGCTCAAGGGCAATCTTGGCTTCCGTGTAAAGTGGTAAAAACCGCTCAATAGTTTGAATTAAGAAAAGGCGGCTTAGAGCATTTCGTAGCCAAATGGAAACATTTGGCGTCCACGACAATGCGTAAAAACAAAGGGTTAGAGCGGTTCTGCCGTTTCCATTAAAATAGGAATCGCTCTAAGAGCCGCCTTTTTTAATCCTCTGCAATAACCCATCTCTGATTGCGCCTCAGGCCAACGAAACAAGATACTTATTAGAGCATTTCTTGTTTTCATGGAAACGGATGAAATGCTCTAATCTCTTGTTTTAGCCGTATTTCTGCTACGCTAGACGATTCCGTCTGGCTGCAAAATGCTCTAACGCACAAGCCAAGCGGAAACAACATATTGTAGATGTAAAGATATAAACATTTCCTTATGTATCTTGACTTCTGGTCGCAACTGTCAGACAAGTGCGCTTGTCATGGCTCTTCAGCCACTCCTTGCGAGTGGCCGGAGCTAAGAGGGAAGCTGGTGCAATACCGGCGCTGCCCCCGCAACTGTAAGCGGCAAGCCGAACTCCAACGATGTCCCTGAGGGTTAAACCTTGGGAAGACGGCAAGGAGGCAAAGCTGCGAGCCAGGAGACCTGCCATGACAAAAATACGTCCACGGGCGGGGTGTCCCGGTGTGCCGTAGCAAAAGCCGCATTGCGGTTTGTTTTGCTATGTGTCCGCTGGCCCTTGCCACAATTTACCGGGTAAGTCATGTCTCAAATTACACTTCCAGCGAGCGCACTTAACGCATCATCGACCAATCGCGGGCTGACTTTGATGAGGGACGACTTTACGTTTCACCTCAAAAGCACTCGACTTGATGAAAATTATCATCCTTCAGACACGACACGCATCACGACCAATTTCGCCAATCTGGCCAGAGGGGAAAACCGTCGGGAAAACCTGCACAATGCTTTGAAGATGATCGACAATCGCTTCAACGCACTGGCGCATTGGGACAATCCAGAAGGTGATCGCTACTGTGTCGAACTTGAAATTATTTCAGTCGAAATGAATATTGATCAAGATGGTCACGTTGACAGCTTCCCGCTGATTGAAATACTGAAGACCAATATTGTTGACCGAAAAACCAACGAGCGCATTGAGGGAATTGTTGGAAATAATTTTTCCTCTTATGTGCGCGATTATGATTTCAGCATCGTGCTGCCCGAGCACAATAAGAACCGTTCCAAGTTCAGCTTTCCAGACAATTTTGGTGATTTGCATGGAAAGCTGTTCAAATATTTCCTCAATTCCGCTGCTTACAAAGCGCATTTCAGTAAAGCGCCGGTCATATGCCTGAGTGCCTCAAGCAGTCAGACATATCGCAGGACTGAAAATCAGCACCCTGTATTGGGCGTTGAATACCGGCAGGGTGAATTGTCCTCGACTGACCTGTATTTCCAGAAGATGGGATTGCAGGTTCGCTATTTCATGCCTCCAAACAGTGTTGCGCCTTTGGCTTTCTATTTTTGTGGCGATCTGCTGGGTGATTACACAAATCTGGAACTTGTCAGCACCATCAGCACGATGGAGACTTTCCAGAAGATTTATCGGCCCGAGATTTATAATGCCAATTCGGCCGCAGGGGTCCGCTATCAGCCCAGCCTGAAGCATCAGGATTATTCGCTGACCCGAATTGTCTATGACCGCGAAGAACGCAGCCGGCTTGCCGTCCAGCAAGGGAAGTTTGCCGAAGAGCGCTTCATCAAGCCGTACAAGGCCATCCTTGAACGGTGGTCCGCCAACTACGCTGCTTGATCAATAGGAATATAAGGTCATCTGTCTTGAAAACACTGTTACCAACCTCAACTGCCGGCAGCCTGCCAAAACCTTCCTGGCTTGCCGAGCCTGAAAAACTTTGGTCACCATGGAAATTGCAGGGCCAAGAACTGATCCTGGGCAAGCAGGATGCCCTGCGTTTGTCTCTTGATGACCAACGACAGGCAGGCATTGATATTGTCAGCGATGGCGAACAGACACGCCAGCATTTCGTGACGACCTTTATCGAGCATCTTGATGGCGTTGATTTTGAAAAGCGTGAGACTGTCAAAATCCGCGATCGCTATGAGGCGAGTGTGCCAACGGTTGTTGGTGCGGTTTCCCGCCCAAAGCCGGTTTTTGTCGAAGATGCAAAATTCTTGCGTCAACAGACCACACAGCCCATCAAATGGGCTCTGCCGGGTCCAATGACCATGATCGATACGCTTTATGATGCCCACTATAAGAGCCGTGAGAAACTGGCATGGGAATTTGCCAAACTTCTCAATGAAGAGGCCAGAGAACTGGAAGCTGCCGGTGTCGATATCATCCAGTTTGATGAACCGGCATTCAATGTGTTTTTTGATGAGGTGAATGACTGGGGCGTCGCCACGCTGGAAAAAGCAATTGAAGGGCTCAAATGCGAAACCGCTGTTCATATTTGCTATGGATACGGCATCAAGGCCAATATTGACTGGAAAAACAGTCTGGGATCAGAATGGCGACAATATGAGGAAGCTTTCCCCAAACTGCAAAAATCCAGTATCGATCTGATTTCTCTGGAATGTCACAACTCACATGTTCCGATGGATCTCATTGAGCTGATCCGGGGTAAAAAGGTCATGGTGGGCGCCATTGACGTGGCGACCAATAGTGTTGAGACGCCCGAAGAGGTTGCCAATACCTTGCGCAAGGCACTGCGGTTCGTCGATGCCGACAAGCTCTACCCATGCACGAATTGCGGCATGGCGCCACTGCCCCGGCATGTCGCGACCGCCAAGCTGAAGGCTTTAAGTACAGGCGCGGAAATCGTCCGGAGAGAACTTTTGGCGTAAAATCAGTCTCTCGAAACCGGAAATCCGTTTCGGGAGACAATTTTTAGTTATAATCACCCATGACGGCAACAAGCAGCGTCCGCAACTTGATAACATTTGGATCAAGCGCTGCGGCAGAACGGTCAATGATCGCAATCTGGGCGCGGGCGGCGGTCTCCAGACATTGCTGTTCTGGCACTGACAGGATCCAGTCAATAAAAATGTCTTCCGGTGGCGGGAGTGATGAAATTGTGGCAACGGCTTTCAGATCAGGCATGTGCCCCTTCATCATGCTGCTCTTGTGTCGGGATGTTGTCATGCCTCGATCTCCAGCGGCGTGAGGAGTTTTGAGCAGCAAGCCAGAATAAAACCTTCCGTAACTTCCTCGTCGAGAATGCCGCCATTGTGATCCATTTCGACCTCGCCGGAGAGTTTTTTCACCTTGCAGGTTCCGCACAGGCCAAATTCACAGGCGGCAGAAATGCGCACCCCTCCTGCCCGGGCAGCCTGAAGCACAGTCTGGCCGGGCAGGCATGAGGCCTGAACATCGGACAGCGTAAATTGCACCGACATGGCTTGTGATGACTGGTCAGTCTCGGCATTAGTGAAAGGCGCTGTCACGGCTTCGACAGCAGGCGCAGCAAAGCTCTCCTGATGATACTGCTCCATGTTGAAACCGACAGTTTCGAGCATGTCACGTACTGCGTTCATGAAGGGCTCCGGTCCGCAACAGAACACTTCACGCTCTCGAAAATCGGGCGACAGCAGCGGCATGCGCACAGCGTCAATGCGCCCGATATGACCAAACCAGCTTTCTCGGCTGGAGCGCTCCTCAATCAGAAACCCCAGCGTCAGGCCCGGCATGGCGCTGCCCAAAAGCTCAAGCTCCTTGCGGAAGATGATCTCTTCTGGTCGGCGTGCACAATTAACGAAGGTGACATCTGTCCATGGGGCGCAATCATTCAGCCAGCGTAGCATGGACATCATCGGCGTGATGCCCGAACCAGCCGACAGGAAAAGATATTTTGCCGCCGGATAGTTGTGATGGGAAAAACTGCCGGCCGGACCAAAGGCGCGGATGTGAGACCCGATCTTCAGGTTTTCAAACATCCAGCGTGTGCCGATGCTGCCAGCTTGCGCCTTCACCGTCACGGCGATGGAAAATGGCCGCGAAGGGGACGAAGACAGCGTATAGGTACGAAGCAGCGGCTCTTCCCCGACCGGCAGTTCCAGCGTCATGAACTGGCCGGGCTGATAGCGAAACCAGGTCTGGTTATCCGAGCGGAAAGTAAAGGTTTTCACCTCCGGCGCCTCATCGATGATCCCGATGACTTCCAGCACCTGAAGACGGTCGTCCCAGGGCGTCATCTCATCAAGAAAACGATAGAGGGAGGGATCGTTCATGGCATTCATCGCTCCCTCCTTACGCGGCCTTGCGTTGTTTTGCGCTTTCTTCTTCCTCCAGCCGCTTGCCGATGAAATCCGCATACCAGTCGACGAACTGCATCACGCCACCTTCATGGATGGGTGAATAGGGACCGGGCTGATAAGCGGGCGACTTGATGCCGAAAGCGTTTTCTTCAACGATGCGGCGATCTTCGTCATTGGTCATGGACCAGACATGGGTGAGTTCATCCACCGTATAGTCAACGCCCTCCACCGCATCCTTGTGTACCAGCCATTTGGTCGTCAGTGCGGTTTCGGTGGGGCTGATCGGCAACACCCGGAAGGTGGTGGCATGATCGATCAGCACATGGTTCCATGTCGTGGGATAATGATAGAGCATCAATGTGCCGATACGATCGGCTGAAACACTATCTGACAGATTTCTGGCCACGGCCCGCTTGCCCGTCATCGTGTAGCTGACTGCATCGCGCAAAAGCGGCGCGCGCGTGGCGCGGTACTGGCCTGCATCGTCCAGATGAAACCACGCCGGCAAGCCCGCAGCCTCACAATGTTGCCAATGCGCCACCATCTCAGGGTCGCTTTCGACACTGGGAACTCCGGTTGCGCCCGGCGCTTCAGGGAAAGTCTTGCACAATTCAGGGTGATTGGCCGCGCAATGATAACATTCACGGTTGTTTTCCCAGACCAGCTTCCAGTTGCCCTTTTCAATGATGGTGGTCTCATGAGCAATTTTGGCGTTCAGCAGGTTGTGGGGAGCAAAATAAGGCTCCATCATGGTGCGGAACGGTGCAAAATCAGCAGGTTCGTCAGCCAGGCAGATGAAAATATAGCCAGCCACGCTTTCGCAGGCGACCGGCTTCATGCCAAAATCCTCCTTGCAGAAATCTTCATTCATCTCGCGGGCAAAGACCAGCGAACCATCCAGGTCATAGGTCCATTGATGATAGGGGCAGACCAGTTTTGCAGCCGTCCCCTTATGGGCGGTGCAGACGCGGCTGCCACGATGGCGGCAGGTGTTGTGCAGGGCGCGGATAACACCATCCCTGCCGCGCACGATCACCACCGGATGATCGCCCACCTGAACCGTAAAATAGGAACCGGGCTTTTCAAGCTCGCAATCATGGCCGACAAACAGCCAATCACGGTACCAGATCAGTTCAAGGTCAAGTTGGAAGAAATCCGGGTCAATGTAAAAAGGCTGTTGCAGGGAAAACCCGTCCCGCCTTTCACGAAGCTGCCTCAGCATTTCAGTGCGCATATCCATGTCCGTCCTCGCAATTCAACAAGAACTGAACTTGGTGGTGATTTCAGGGGAAGAAGGCTTGCAGGCATGGCTTGCCCGAAACACTCTGCCGCTTGACCGCCCACCGCGATCAGTCAGGATTAAAACAATCCGGGGCTGGTTTCCGGGCTCCGAAGCTGGCCTTGTCAGACCTGTCCCGACACCTTCCCGGGCTCTTGCCCAGTGGCTTTTGTCGGGTTTTTTAGCTTCGCTACCGTTGCGGGGGCAGCGCCGGCGTTAAACCGGCTTCCCAATTATCCTGCCGGGAAAACCGGCAAGCACCTCGAATGCCTTACATGATCACGGATGACGCCTGCCATGCCAGTGTGAAAACGACATGGCGCAAGACAGAGGCGACAGGCTCAATCCCATGAAAGCGCCCCGCCATTTTGATATTCGATCACCCGGGTCTCAAAAAAGTTCTTTTCCTTCTTCAGATCCATTGCTTCCGACATCCACGGGAACGGGTTTTCGGTTTCGGCAAACACCGGCGCAAGGCCAAGCTGGGCGCAGCGGCGATTGGCGATGAAGTGCATATATTGCTCGCACAGCGCCGCGTTCAGCCCGAGGAAGCCGCGCGGCATCGTATCGCGGCCATAGGCGGCTTCAAGTTCGGCCGCATCGACCAGCATTGCGCGAATCTCATCCTGAAACTCTTTGGTCCACAGATGCGGGTTCTCGATCTTGATCTGGTTGATGACGTCGATGCCGAAATTCAGGTGGATCGATTCGTCACGCAATATGTATTGATATTGCTCGGCGATGCCGACCATCTTGTTGCGGCGGCCAAGCGACAGGATCTGGGCAAAGCCGGTATAGAACCACATGCCCTCAAACACGACATAGAAGGCGACGAGATCGCGCAGGAACTGCTGGTCGGACTCCGCTGTACCGGTGGTAAAATCCGGGTTGTCGAGGTTCTGCGTGTGGCCGAGCGCCCATGCCGCCTTGTCGGTGATCGACGGCACTTCGCGATACATGTTGAACAGTTCCCCCTCATCGAGGCCGAGGCTTTCGACAATATACTGGAAAGTATGGGTGTGGATTGCCTCCTCAAAAGCCTGACGCAGCAGATATTGCCGGCATTCCGGGTTGGTCAGGTGACGATAGATGGCCAGCACGATGTTGTTGGCCACCAGAGATTCGGAGGCGGCGAAGAAACCAAGATTGCGCTTGAGCATGCGGCGCTCATCCTCGGTCAGCCCGTCCTTCGACTTCCACAGCGCAATGTCAGCCTGCATGGAAACCTCGGTCGGCATCCAGTGATTATTACAGCCAGCGAGGTATTTTTCCCATGCCCAGTGATATTTGAGCGGCAAAAGCTGGTTAACGTCGGCGCGCGCATTGATCATGCGCTTGTCATCGACGGTGACGCGGGCGGCACCCCGCTCGATCGCGCCAAGGCCGGTGGCGTCGGCTTCCGCATTGAGCGCGATAAGGTTGGCCGGGGCGGCCTTCGGTTCGGACCAGTCGAGCATTTTTTCTTCCTTCCTTATTGATGGGCCCTTGTTGGTGGCGGCTGCTTACTGGCAGGCTTCGCAATCGGGGTCATCGATGGTGCAGGCCTTGCCCCATGCGGCGTTTGGATCGATCTCAATGGGAACTGCTGCAACCGTGGCCGACACCGCATTGAGCTTGCCGTCCGTGCCCTTCAGCGTCGATTTCTCGACATGGGTGGCCGAGCGCGAGCGCAGATAATAGGTCGTTTTCAGACCCTTCCTCCACGCCAGCCGGTAGAGTTCATCAAGTTTTTTTCCTGACGGATTGGCGATGTAGAGGTTGAGCGACTGCGCCTGATCAATCCATTTCTGGCGGCGCGAGGCGGCTTCGACCAGCCATGCGACATCGATTTCGAAAGCGGTGGCGTAAAGCGCCTTCAGATCGTCGGGAATGCGGTCGACTGCACCGATGGACCCATCAAAATATTTCAGGTCCGAAACCATGACCTCATCCCACAGGTCGCGGGCCTTCAGATCACGCACCAGTTGCGCATTCACCACGGTGAAGTCGCCCGACATGTTCGATTTGACAAACAGGTTCTGATAGGCTGGCTCGATCGACTGCGACACGCCGCAAATGTTGGAAATCGTTGCCGTCGGCGCAATCGCCATTGTGTTGGAGTTGCGCATGCCAATGGTTCTGACGCGGCTTCGCAAGGCTTCCCAGTCAAGTGTCGAGGAGGTATCCATCTCCACACCGGGCCGTGCCTGTTCCAGCAGCGCAATCGAGTCGATCGGCAAAATGCCCTTCGACCATAGCGAGCCATCGAAGCTGGCATAGCGGCCCCGCTCCGCCGCCAGATCGACCGAAGCCGAAATTGCGTGATAGCTGATCGCTTCCATCGACTGGTCAGCAAATTTTACCGCTTCATCGGAGGAGTAGGGAATGCGCAGTTTCTGGATTACATCCTGAAAACCCATCAGGCCAAGGCCGACCGGGCGATGCTTCAGATTCGAGGCCCGTGCCTCGGGAATGGTATAGAAATTGATGTCGATGACATTGTCGAGCATGCGCATCGCCGTGCCGACAGTTTTCGCCAGCCGGTCGAGATCAAGCCCCTGTTCGGTGACGTGATTGAGAAGGTTGACCGAGCCGAGATTGCAGACCGCGACCTCATCCTTTGAGGTGTTGAGCGTGATCTCGGTGCACAGATTGGATGAATGCACAACGCCGACATGGCCCTGTGGCGAGCGGATGTTGCACGGATCCTTGAAGGTAATCCACGGATGGCCGGTCTCAAACAGCATGGTCAGCATCTTGCGCCACAGATCGAGCGCCCGGACCTTGCGGAACACTTTTAGCTTGCCAGCCGCTGCCCATGCCTCATAGCCCTCATAGGCCTTGCGGAACGAATTGCCGGTGAGGTCGTGCAGGCAGGGGGTCTCGTCGGGTGAGAACAGCGTCCATTCGCCGTCCTCCTCCACCCGTTGCATGAACAGGTCCGGCACCCAGTTTGCCGTGTTCATGTCATGGGTGCGGCGGCGGTCGTCGCCGGTGTTTTTTCTCAGATCGAGGAATTCCTCAATATCGATGTGCCAGGTCTCCAGATAGGCACAGACCGCACCCTTGCGCTTGCCGCCCTGGTTGACGGCAATCGCCGTGTCATTGGCGACTTTCAGGAACGGCACCACCCCCTGGCTTTCGCCATTGGTGCCCTTGATATGCGCGCCAAGGCCACGCACCGGCGTCCAGTCATTGCCAAGCCCGCCCGAATATTTGGCCAGCAGCGCATTGTCCTTGACGCCTTTGAAGATCGCTTCCAGATCATCACCAATGGTGGTCAGGAAGCAGGAGGAAAGCTGCGGTCGCGTCGTGCCTGAATTGAACAGGGTCGGCGTCGAGGCCATGAAATCAAAGGACGACAGCAGGTCGTAGAACTCGATGGCGCGCGCCTCGCGGTCGATTTCGCGTATAGCCAGCCCCATGGCGACGCGCATGAAGAAGGCTTGCGGCAGCTCAAAACGCTTGGCCCCGGTGTGCAGGAAATAACGGTCATAAAGCGTCTGAAGGCCGAGATACTGGAAATTCAAATCCCGCTCCGGCTTGAGTGCGGCACCCAGACGGGCAAGGTCGAAGCGGTCAAGTTCGGGGTCAATCAGCCCGGCATCAATGCCGGTCTTTACGAAATCCGCGAAATAAGTGGCATAACGCCCGCTCATCTCTCCTTGCGTCGCCTGCTCGGCGCGGCCGGAAACAAGCGTCAGCGCCTCGCGGCGCAGCCTGTCGAGCAACAGGCGAGCGGAGACGAAAGCGTAATTCGGCTCCTGCTCGATCAGCGTACGCGCGGCCAGGATTGGCGCCAGTGACAATTCGTCGAGCGAGACCCCATCATAGAGATTTCGCTGCGTCTCGGTGAGGATCGCGTCGGCTGACACCGCCTCCAGACCCTCGCAAGCCTCGCTGACCACCGCCGCCAGCCGCGCCTGATCGAGTGGTGAAAGCGTGCCGTCCTCAGCGCGGACATTGAGTTTGGGGGCGGCGGTCTCGATGCTGTCTGCCTTTGCGGCGGCACGCTCACGGGCGCGGTCTTCGCGATAAAGCACATAGGCGCGGGCAACGCGGTGATGTTCGCCGCGCATCAAGGCCAGTTCGACCTGATCCTGCACATCCTCAATGTGGAAGGTGCGGCCTTCGCCAATCCGCCGCGTCAAAACCGTCACCACCTGTTCGGTCAGTTCCGCAACAATATCATGCACGCGCCGCGATCCGGCTGCGGTAGACCCTTCGACTGCCAGGAAGGCCTTGGTCAGCGCCACTGTGATCTTGACCGGGTCGAACGGCGTCACCGCCCCGTTGCGGCGGATTACACGCCAGCCGGGTTCGACGGGCGGCTGCATCGAAGATTGTAATGAGATCGGAGCCGAATGGCTCTCCTTGGTCTGGATCGAAACGCTTGCCGACATCTTGTCCCCGTGGCGCTGTGGACGGGGATCTGGAGGAACGCATGCCGGCTGGACGCGGCATCACCGCGCATACAGGCAAGGCGCACCGCCGGGACACCCCGCCCGAGGTTCGTTCAACATCGCCATGGCAGGTCTCCTGGCTCGCAGGTCATTGTCACTGTCCAGCCTTCCCGGTGTCTTCACACCAGTGGCATTATGCGGACAGCAACTTGCTGCTTACAGTTGCGGGGGCAGCGCCGGATTTGCGAAATACACGCACCGGCTTCCCTCTTAGCTTCCAAGAAAAACGACTCGGAAGAACCATAACGACATACATCTAGTATGTGACAGGAATTTAATGTCAACAGGTAGAGATTCGTCATCCGATAATAAGTGCCACCTGTTTCGCCCTCTTCGCTTGCCGCGAATGAAAATGGGGGCAAACGCTTGGAACACAGCGTGAGTTTCTGCCTGATCGTGTCAGAGCATTTCAACCGGTTTCGTGAATGGCGATCACGCTGGCACAGTCGCCCGCCTTCACCAGACCGGGGAAGTGGCGGGCGACCAGCAGGCCGTCCATCTTTGCGTGGATTTCCTGCGGGGCAACACCGGTGCGGCCCGTGCCCCACACCCGCGCAATCACCATTCCCTTTGTTACCGTACCACCAAGATCAACCATGGTTTCGATCATCCCGTCTTCTTGCGCGAAGGCAAAGCAATCATCACCCGGCATATCCAGCCATGTTGTTGGTGTCTGTTCGACCACGCCGTCAACCAGCCCTGCATGGCGCAGCACGTTCAAGACACCCTTGCGTGCAATCTGCACGGTTTGGGCGCGCGATGTGCCGCCACCGCCCAGCTCTGTGGTGATAAACACCTTGCCCATCTCTTCGGCAGTCGTGTCGTACATGCCGACAGCGTCGATTTCGAGCATGCGCATCGAATAGGGCGCGCAAAATGCTTCGACTGCGGCGAATGCTCGCCGCTCCTGCTCCTTGTCCGGCAGAATATGGGCAGCACAGAATGGCAGAAAATCGAGCGTGCGTCCGCCCGAATGAAAGTCGAGCACAAGATCGGCGTGTGGCAGCAAATGGCGGGTGATATAGTCGGCGATCTTTTCCGTTACCGTGCCGTCGGGTCGGCCCGGAAAGCTGCGGTTCATATTGCCCTTGTCAATCGGCGAGGTGCGCGTTCCTACCCGAAATGCCGGATAATTCATGCCTGGAATGATGATGATTGTGCCAGCCACATCCTCCAGCTTCAGGCTGCGCGCCAGATCATAAAGCGCCAGCGGTCCTTCATATTCGTCACCATGATTGGCCCCGGTCAACAATGCGGTTGGTCCGCTTCCATTGCGGATCACGCAAATCGGTACCATCACCGAGCCCCATGCGGAATCGTCACGGCTATAAGGCAGCCGTAAAAAACCATGTTGCACCCCTTGCGCATCAAGATCGATGGTGGGCGAGATCGGTGACGGGCGAAGATGCTTGTCCAACATGTCAGGTCTCATGCAAGTTGCTCGATATATTTAGTCAAAGAAGGGAGGAGAAAAATACGGCCCATATCCTTCTTGCCTCATGCCTTCACAAACAATTCCCGTGGCACATTGGCCAGACACTCGACACCTGTTTCGGTAATCAGAATGGATTCGGTGATCTCCAGCCCCATATCTTCCAGCCACAGGCCGGTCATGAAATGGAAGGTCATGCCGGGTTTCAGCTCGGTTCTGTCACCGGGCCTCAGGCTCATGGTGCGCTCACCCCAGTCCGGCGGATAAGACAGGCCGATCGAATAGCCGGTGCGGTTATCCTTGACGATGCCGTATTTCTTCAAAACACCGAAAAACCCGTTGGCGATGTCTTCACAGGTGTTGCCGGGCCGGGCCGCGGCAAGACCGGCTTCCATGCCTTCCAGTGTCGCCTTTTCGGCATCCAGAAATGCCTGTGTCGGCTTGCCGAGGAAAACAGTGCGTGACAGCGGCACATGATAGCGGTTGTAGCAACCGGCAATCTCGAAAAAAGTGCCTTCATTGACGCGCATCGGCTTGTCGTCCCATGTCAGATGCGGGGCTGATGCATCTGCACCCGATGGCAGCAATGGGACGATGGCCGGATAGTCACCGCCAAAACGACCGTCAGGGCCGTCAACACCGCGTATTGCGACATCATAGATTTCTGCAACAAGATCGCATTTGCGCATCCCGACCTCGACACGGTCAAGAATGCGGGCATGCATTGCTTCGACAATGCGCGCTGCCTTGCGCATATAGTCGATTTCAGTTGCGCTCTTGATGGCGCGCTGCCAGTTGACCAGCGCCGTGGCATCGGTAAAGCGCGCATTGGGCAGCCCCTTTTGCAACGCGGCAAAGGCAGCAGCAGAAAACCAGTAATTGTCCATCTCGACACCGATCACCAGCCTGTCGAGGCCGCGATCAGCCAGAACCGTGGAGAGAAAATCCATCGGATGACGCTCGGTTGACTGCACATAGTGATCGTCATAGCCAATGATATTGCCATGATCGAGATAGGCGGTGCGCCTGGCACCATTGGCATCCTGCCCGCGCCCGTACCAGATCGGCTCACCGGTCGGCGGCACAATCACCGCCTGATGCACGTAAAACGACCAGCCATCATAGCCGGTCAGCCAGGCCATGTTGGATGGGTCGCTGACAATCAGCGCGTCGATGCCTTTTGCCTCCATGGCATGGCGCGTTTTGGCCAGCCGTGCGGCATATTCCTCGCGGGTAAATTTCAAAGAAGCCGATGTCATGTTACGAAACTCCTCGGTTCAACTGTCAAAATTTGTGCCGACACCGGCATTGGCCGCATGGTCTCGCGCCAATGTGGCAATGGCCGTGTCCTGAACGCCGGTGCCGGTCAGATCGCAGATCGTGATGTCTTGCCTGCTCTGGCGACCGGCTGACTTTCCCGCAATCACCTGGCCCAATTCGGCAAAACCCGCCTCCGCATCAATCAGGCCCGCCTTGATGGCATGGTGCAATTCACCCAGAACCCGCGTCTGGCCAAGACGGTCGGCAACATAAAGTGTTGCGCGTTGTAAAACTGCCGGATCAATCTCGTTCTTGTGCTCGGCGTCCGACCCCATTGCGGTCACATGCTGTCCTGCCTCCAGCCATTTTGCATGCAGAATCGGTATCTCGCTCGGCGTCGTCGTCACGATGATGTCGGCGCCTGCAACCGCTTGCACCCCATCAGCAAAGGCGCGCACATCAATGCCAAGCTCAGCGCGCAGTGCCTGTGCCAGCGCTTCGGCTTTGGCGACATTGCGCGCCCATATCCGTGCCTCGCGGATCGGGCGCACCAGCATCAGTGCTTCCAGTTGCAACCGCGCCTGCATCCCGGCCCCAAAAATTGCCGCAATAGTGGCGTCATTGCGCGCCAGATATTTTGCAGCCACGGCGCCCGCTGCCGCTGTGCGCATATCCGTCAGATAGCCATTATCAAGCAGCAGCGCCTCAATCAGCCCGGTCTTTGCCGACAACAGCACCATCATGCCATTGACGCTTGGCAACCCGAGCTTGGGATTGTCGAAAAAGCCGGGGCTGATCTTGATGGCAAAGCCGTCGATCCCCGGCACATAGGCTGTCTTGACGTCAACTTCGCCGCGATGTTCGGGAATATCGAGCCGCAGGATCGGCGGCATCGCCACCTTTTTGGTTTCCAATGCTAAAAACGCATTTTCAACGCAGGCCACCGCCTCCAGATCAAGCCTCACGATTACCCGCAAATCCGCTTCGGTAAGGATCATCATCCGGCTCATTGCAATTGCTCCCCACAAATGACGCGCCGGTGCAAATCCATGTCGATATTGCGCCCTGACAGGATCAGCGCCACTGGCCCGCGCGGAACCACCTTATCCGCCAGCAATGCGGCAATACCCACCGCACCAGCCCCTTCGACGATCTCGCGTTCCTCATGATAGGCGTGGACAATACCGGCTGCGATTTCTTCTTCTGACAGCAAGATCACGCCATCGAGCAGATCGCGGCACATGGCAAATGTATGACGATTGGCAAGTCCGATGCCGCCACCAAGCGAATCTGCCAGCGTTTCGTCTTCACGCACCTGCACCGGGTGGCCTGCCGTCAAGCTTGCCTGCATGGCTGCCCCGCGCGCCATCGATACGCCGATCACCCGTACCTGCGGGCGCAAGCTTTTGACCGCTGCCGCTACGCCAGACGCCAGCCCACCGCCCGACAATTGCACCAATAGCGTATCGAGTTGCGGTAGATCCTCGATCAGCTCCAGCCCGATTGTTCCCTGTCCGGCAATCACGCCTGCATCATCAAACGGCGGCACCATCGTCATGCCCTGCTGCGCCACCAGAAGCTCGGCTTGTGTCTGCGCGTCGTCCTGACTGTTACCGACAATGCAGATTTGCGCGCCAAGTTTGGCAATCGCATCACGCTTGTTGTGCGGCACCAGTTGCGACATGCAGATCGTTGCATCAATGCCTTCAAGCCCTGCGGCATAGGCCAGCGCACGGCCATGATTGCCGGTTGAAGCGGCGACCACGCCACGCCGGCGCTCATCCTCACCAAGCATCGCCACCGCATTGGTGGCGCCCCGCAGCTTGAACGCCCCGGTCGGCTGATGGTGCTCCATTTTCATGTAAACCGGCACACCACAGCGCTGCGACAAATCATCTGACGGCTGCAATGCGGTGCGGGTGACCTTGCCTGTAATGCGCATCTGTGCTGCGCGTATATCTTCCAGTGACACGGTCATGGCGCGGCCAAGGGCAGGGTAAACACCTGTCCGCGTTCCGGCATGGCGCGGTCATCGCCACACAGTCGCAGGCACATCCATGCGGTTGCCTGATTGCTCGTCACCACCGGCTTGCCGAGCGCAGCCTCAATATCGGCTGCGGCTTCTGCCGCGCGCAACGCCGTGCATAAAACAATCAGCGCATCAGCTTGCGGGTCCATTGCCTCACGCGCCAGTTCGACCAGCGTTTCGGGTGCAATGCGCGCCATTTCGCGGTCGTCATCCATGCCAAGGCAGGTAAAACTTGCCACCTCAAAGCCGCTTTTTGCGAAATATGCGGCCACCGGCGCGCTGGTTTCGGCCAGATAGGGCGTCAAAATACTGATGCGCCTTGCGCTCAGCGCCTGCAATGCCTTGAGGGTTGCCAGCGGTGGTGTCACCACCGCGACGCCGGGTTTGCTAGCTTGAAATGCAGCCGCCACTGCATCGTCACCGATCACCACCGATGCCGAGTTGCAGGAATAGCAAAGCACGTCGAGGTCTTCGCCCGGCAGGATCAGCCCGGCTGCCGCGCTCAAGGCTGGTTGCATGGCGCGCAAATTCTCCGGGGTCGTTGGGTTGGCATAGGCAAGGCGGGCAACGTAAACGCCGATCTGTTTACTTGCCACCATGCGGGCATAGTCCGGCTCGGTGGTGTGGTCGGTTGCCAAAATCACCAGCCCGACACGGGCGTCGCATGGCCGCACCTCAAGCGGCGGTTTCACAGTGCGCTGATGAATGTTCAATGTTGTCATCTTATCGCTCCACCCGGCCATAACGCCGCTCCAGCCAGCGCAGTCCGAACACGGAGATGATCGAAATCACCAGGAAGAACACGCCCACCATCGTCATCGGCTCGATATAGCGATAATTGGTGTTGGCGATGCTGCGCGCCTGATTCATCAGTTCGAGCACAGTGATTGCTGACAACAGCGGCGTTTCCTTAAACATGGCGATAAAATAATTCGCCAGTGCCGGGATCATTGGCGGGATGGCCTGCGGCAGGATCACATGCACCCATGTCTGCAACGGGTTGAGATTGCAGGCTTTGGCCGCCTCCCACTGGCCGCGTGGCACATTGTCGATGCCACCGCGATAAACCTCGGCTACATAGGTGCCGTAATGCAGGCCAAGCCCGATGACGCCAGCCACCAGCGGCGACAGCAAAATTCCTGCCGATGGCAGAACGTAAAACAGGAAATAAAGCTGCACCAGAAGCGGTGTGCCGCGAATGAATTCGGCCATAAACCCGATTGGCCGCGCAATATAGGGGTTCGGCGAGCGGCGCAGCACCGCAAACAGCAGTCCAACGATGGCGGCCAGCACTGAACCCAACAGCGTTGCGATGATGGTGATCTTGAACCCTTCCAAAAGGGTCGGCATGATCTGCCAGACGAATTCCCAATCCCATTCCATCAGCTGCGCACTCCGTCGAGGCCACGTGTCAGGCGGCGTTCCAGCCAGCGCATGAAGGCGGAAATTGCCATCGCCATCGCAAAATAGAGTATCAGGATTGTTGCAAAGGGAATGAGCGTGCTGCCGGTTTGCGCCCGCACCACCTGTGCCTGAAAGGTCATGTCAGACAGCGAGATCAGCGACACGATGGCTGTTGCCTTCAACAGCTCGATGGCATTGTTGCCAAAGGTCGGCAGCATCAGGATCACGGCCTGTGGCAAGATGACATGGCGCATGGTCTGGTAGCGCGACAGGTTGACCGCCACGCAGGCTTCAAACTGTTCACGACCGATCGACTGCACCGCACCGCGCACGGCTTCGGCTCCATAGGCGCCGACATTGAGGCCCAGCGCCAGCACACCGGCCTGCATTGAGGTCAGATCAAATCCCAGCAGTGGCAGAACGAAATAGGCCCAGAACAACTGGACGAAAATCGATGTGCCACGGAAAAATTCAATATAGACGGTTGCCAGCCAGCGCAGCGCTGCAATCTGCGACAGCCGCCCAAACCCGGCAATAAACGCCATCACCAATGCCAGCGCACACCCCATCAAGGTCAACTGGACTGTCACCAGCGCGCCTTGCAGGATCAGGCCGAGATATCCGGACCAGTCGATCATCGGTTGTCACGCCTCGCTCGTTGTCGCCGCACAAAGAAAAAACCGCTGTCAGACATGAAATCCCGCGCCATCATGGCCAGATCGGTAAATGATGGAAAATGATGCGGCCCTCTTTACCCATGCGGGAGAAGAAGGCCGCGTGTTTTTACTCACTGCGCAGCACAGAGTTTTTCGCGCGATGTTGACATTGCTGCCGCTGCCGAGAAGCCATAAGGCTCGACAATCTCGGCGAATTCGCCTGATTCTTTCAGCTTGGCCAGTTCGACGTCGAACGCATCGCGCAAAGCCTCATCACCCTTGCGGAAGGCAGCGCCATCGCAATAGACCGGCGCATCCGAAACCGGCGCGACCATTTCCAGGCTGTCATCATTGGCCAGCCGCATCAGATCGCTGATCGACAGCACCGGCAGCGAATAGACATCAAGGCGGCCATCCTGCAACATGCGCAGCCCGCTCTGGCCGTCCGGCACCACGACAACGCGGTCACGCGGCACACCGGCATCAAGCGCCAGCCGCTCTTCGGTGCCGCCGCCCGGCGCGCCGATGGTGGCATCAGCATGGGCAGCGATATCAGCAAAAGTGTTCAACCCTTTCGGGTTGCCCTTCTTGACCAGAAAAGCTTCTGCGTCACACAGGATCGGTTCCGAATAAGCCACCGCCTCGCAGCGGTCCTTCTTCATGAACAGACCGGCAGTGACCACATCATGGCGGCGTGCCTGAAGGCCCGGAATCATCGCCCCATATTCGGAGATCGATGCAGCAACTTCCGGTACGCCCAGACGCTCAAACACGGCCTTGGCGACATCCGGTCCAGCCCCCGAAACCTTACCGTCAGCCGCGACCGCCGTAAAGGGCGGCTCGTTGGCAATGGCGATACGGGCAAAGCCCTGCTCCTTGAGCTGCTCAAGCTTGGGGTTGTCCTGCGCCTGCGCACCAATGGCGATGGCAGCAATGGCCGTGGCGGCGGCAATCCCGCCGATAATCAATTTCCTCATATTCCTGCTCCCTTGTTCCCTGGAATTTTCGTTGTCGCCTGCGGTCAGACCCGATGGCCCGCCGCGATGATCTTTTTCAAAAACGCTTGCGTACGTTCCTGCTTTGGATTGGAAAAAATTTCGTTGGGCGTGCCTTCCTCGACAATGCTGCCCTTGTCGAAAAACAGCACCCGGTCGGCAAAATCATGCGCAAACCCCATTTCATGAGTGACCAGCAGCATTGTCGTGTCGGTTTCGGCGGCAAGCTTGCGCATGACATTCAGCACTTCCTCGACCAGTTCCGGATCAAGTGCCGAGGTCACCTCATCAAACAGCATGATTTTTGGCGACAGCGCCAATGCGCGGGCAATCGCCACACGCTGTTTCTGACCGCCGGACAGTTGCGCGGGCATATTTCTGGCCCTGTCAGCCATGCCGACCATGTCAAGCAGTTCCATCGCCCGTTTTTCGGCATCAATGCGTGGCACTTTCTTGGTCAGGCGCGGGGCCAGCGTCACATTGTCGATCACCGATTTATGCGGAAACAGATTGAACAACTGAAACACCATGCCGATCTTCTGGCGCATTTTGGCAAGGTGGCGTTCATTGGCCGGCACCAGTCCGCTGCCATTTTTTTGCATATGGTAGAGCTGTTCGCCTTCGATCTGGATATGACCGCCATTGATCTGTTCCAGCGTCATCAGAATGCGCAGGATCGTCGTCTTGCCGGAGCCGGATGGCCCGATCAATGCCAGCTTCTCGCCCGGCATCACCTGCATCGACAGATTGTCCAGCACCTTCAGCGCGCCGAAGCTTTTGCTGATTTTGTCGATGTTGATGATAGGCGCAGTCATCCGGCCGCTTCTCCCCGTTGCGCCCCTAACGATGGGGAAGGCTTCAAATCATGTCAATTAGAAAATAATATCATGACAATTTAGATCGAAGACGAGGCCATTCAACCCGCCGGATTTTCTGTGTTTTTTGCAGCAATCCAAATTCGATCGGCTGCAGCTCAAATCGCCAGCAGCACATGTTCGGGGTCAGCCATCAGCAAATTGGCAACGACGCCCAGCCCGGTTCGCAATTCCTCCTCGCTGGTCGAGCCAAGCGACAGCCGCACCGCTGGTGTGCGAAACATGTCGGCGATCTGGAACGACACGCCCGGCGCAATCGCCACCCCTTGCAAGCGCGCCTGAGCAACAAAGGTTTCCTCAACCTGCCCCTTCGGCAGGTCAAGCCAGATGTGCAGGCTTTCCGGCTGCGCCCAGAACGCCGATTGCGATAAAACCTCAGCAGCAATTGCATGACGCTTGTGGATCGCCTCGCGTTGCCAGTCCACGAGTTCGGCGGCGGTTCCGTCCTGAACCCAGCGTGTTGCAATCTCCGCCATCAAGGGCGTCGCCATCCAGTTCGACACCAGATGACGATTGGCGACAGCTGCCACATAACGGTCGGGTGCAACCAGATATCCAATGCGCAGACCCGGAACAGCAACCTTGGTGAAACTGGTGACGTAAAATGTGCGCTCCGGTGCAAGTGCTGCAATTGGCGGTGTGGTGCGGCTGACCAGCGGGCCGAGAATGTCATTTTCGATAATGGCAATATCGTGCTTGCGTGCGACAGCAACCAGGGCGGCCCGCCGCTCTTCGCCCATCAGCGTTGCCGTCGGGCTGGTTGCTGACGGCTGGACAAAGACAGCCCGGATATTGCCGCGCTTGCAGGCGTCCTCCAGCGCTTGCGGCAAGATCCCCTCGCGGTCGATCGGCAGGCCCTCAAGCTGAAAGCCGAGATAGCTGGCCAGCGGCACCAGTGTGTGATGACCAATAGCCTCGGTCGCCACTGTCGCCCCTTGCGGTGCGGCAGTCATCAGCGCCACCGTCATGCCAGCGGTCGCACCATTGGTGACACTGATATTGAGCGGCGAGACTTCCAGCCCGCAGCCCAGCAACCATTCGACCGCCGCAAGGCGATGACGCGGAAAGATATTGTTGGGCCGGAACGACAACACGGCGCTCGGCGGCAGGTCCTGCGCCAGTTGTCCCAGTGCCGCGCGCATCTTGTCCAGATGTAGCGGTTCGCATACCGGCTTGAGGATCGACAAATCGATCAGATTACCCATGCGTTCCGGCAGATAAGGCGGTGCTGGCTCCGGCTGGCGCGCCTGCACAAAAGTCCCGCGCCCGATCTCGCCTGACACCAGCCCCCGCCGGATTAGTTCCTCATAGGCCCGGCTGATTGTCTGAACCGACAAATTCATCTCATCTGCCAGTTGCCGATGCGTCGCCAGCCGGGCGCCGTTTTCCAGATGTCCTTCATGAATGGCCCGCGCAATCTGATCCGCCAGCGAAAGATAGGCTGGACGGCGAATGAGATCAGGATCGGGGCGCCATATTGTCATGAGTTCATTAGTGACGCTAATCATGTCAATTGACAATCCCGATTCCGAAACACATGCTGCCCTATGACCGCACCCAGACTTGATGCTATCGACCTGAAAATCCTCGACGCGATTCAGCGTGATGGACGCATAACCAAGCTTGCGCTGGCCGAAAAGGCCGGATTATCGCCCACCCCCTGCTGGACGCGACTGGCGCGGCTGGAAAAAGCAGGCATCATTGCCGGATATCATGCACGGCTTGATTTGCGCCTTGTTGCGCCGGTGACCGGGGTGTTGATCGAAATTACACTGGGAAGCCACCGGCAGGCCGATTTCGAGCGCTTCGAGCGCGTCATCCGCACCTGCCCGGAAGTGGTGGCCTGCTGGTCGGTCGGCGGTGGCATCGACTATATGGTCAAGGTCGCAGCACGCGACATCGATGCCTATCAGCGCTTTGTCGATTCACTGCTTGAACGCGAAATCGGCATTGACCGCTATTTTACCTACATCATCACCCGCACGGTAAAAGACGAGGTGGTGCAGCCGCTGATGCAATTGCTGTCGCCGGAAGATTAAGGGGGAGAGGGAGAATTTCTCTGCCAGCGGGAATTTCAACAGTTGTTTTCTCTGCAAAGAAAGCCGCAAACAGTCTCCTTCTCCGGCAATCCACATTTAGGCTGATGGCATCCTTTCCATTGCGAGGCCATCATGTCTGCTACACTTGCCCGCACAATTCGCCACAAGGCGTTTGATCATCTTGCTGACCGGCGGCTGCATCGCGAACTTGCTTATATCGGTGGGCACTGGACTGCTAGCGAAAACGGTGAGGGTTTTAACGTCAGCGATCCGGCAACCGGCGCAAACCTTGCCTGGGTGGCAAAACTTGGCCGCACCGAAACGGTGCAAGCCATTGATGCAGCGTCCGATGCCTTCCCGCAATGGCGCGCTTTGCTGCCGCAACAACGCACCGCAATCCTGCAACGATGGTTCGAACTGATTGTCGCCGCAAAGGAAGACCTTGCGCTGCTGATGACACTTGAACAGGGCAAGCCGCTGAATGAGGCGCGCGGTGAAATCGACTATGGCGCTTCATTCGTTGAGTGGTATGCGCAAGAAGCGCGGCGTGTGAATGTCGAAAACATCACCAGCCATCTGCCTGACGCAGAAATGATGGTGCGGCGCGAGCCATTGGGTGTGGTTGCGCTGGTGACGCCGTGGAATTTTCCCTGCGCCATGCTGACCCGCAAGGCCGCCGCAGCGCTTGCCGCCGGCTGTACAATTGTTGCGCACCCATCCTCCGAGACGCCCCTGTCTGCTCTGGCGCTGGCTGAACTTGGTGAACGTGCGGGTCTTCCCGCAGGTGTGTTCAACGTCGTGACAGGTGACGCAAAAACCATTGTTGGTGAGTTGTGCAAGGATGCGCGGGTGCGTGTACTCAGCTTCACCGGCTCAACCGAAATCGGCCGGCTGATTGCGGCACAATGCACGCCGACGATGAAACGGCTGGTGATGGAACTGGGCGGTCACGCGCCGCTGATCGTGTTTGATGACGCCGACATCGACAAGGCGGTCGAGATCGCCATCGATGCCAAATTCGCCACCTCCGGGCAGGATTGCCTTGCCGCCAACCGCATCTATGTCCAGCGCGGCATTTATGAACGCTTTTGCACGGCTTTTGCGGCGCAAATTGCTGCGCTCAAGGTTGGCATGGGGCTGGAGGATGGCGTCGAGATCGGCCCGCTGATGCACGAACGCGGCATCACCAAGGTTGAGGAACAGGTGGCGGATGCGCTTGCCTGCGGCGCAAAATGCCTGACAGGCGGAAAACGTCACATTGCAGGCAAACTGTTTTTCCAGCCCACTCTGCTTGTCGATGTGCCGGACAGCGCCCGCATCATGCATGAGGAAACCTTTGGGCCGGTTGCTGCCGTCACTGTCTTTGACAATGAAGCCGAAGTGATCACCCGCGCCAACGCCACCGAATATGGCCTTGTTGCCTATGTGGTGAGCGAGAATGGCGCCCGCCAATTGCGCATGGGCCGTGCGCTTGACTATGGCATGGTGGCGATCAACCGGGTCAGGATTACCGGCGCGCCGGTGCCATTTGGCGGGGTCAAGCAATCTGGCCTTGGCCGCGAAGGCGCCCGCCACGGTCTCGAAGCTTTTACCGACCTGAAATATCTGTGTCTCGATGCCGCCTGATGCGGCGCAATGATGAGGATCTCGACCATGCCCAACCGCTCCAACGAACTGACCGCGTGGGACCGCGACCACTTCTTTCATCCCTCCACCCATATGGGCATGCACGCCCGCGGTGAAACGCCAACGCGGGTGATGGCGGGCGGTGACGGCGTATGGGTCCACGACATTTCGGGCAAGAAAAGCCTTGATGCCTTTGCCGGTCTTTATTGCGTCAATGTCGGTTATGGCCGTACGGAAATTGCTGAAGCCATTGCAAAACAGGCGCATGAACTGGCCTATTACCACGCTTATGTCGGCCATGGCACCGATGCCTCGATCACGCTGTCCAAGATGATTATCGACCGCGCACCTTCGCATATGAGCCGGGTTTATTTCGGCCTGTCCGGTTCTGACGCCAATGAAACCAACATCAAGCTGATCTGGTATTACAACAATATTTTGGGTCGCCCGGAAAAAAAGAAGATCATCTCGCGCTGGCGTGGCTATCATGGCTCCGGCGTCATGACCGGCTCATTAACGGGGCTTGAAGTGTTTCATAACGCCTTTGACCTGCCGCGGCCCCCGGTCCTGCACACCGAGGCCCCCTATTATTTCCGCCGTAACGATCGCTCGATGTCGGAAGAACAATTCTCACAGCATTGTGCCGACAAGCTTGAAGAATTGATCCTCGCAGAAGGGCCGGAAACCATTGCCGCCTTTATCGGCGAACCGATCCTTGGCACCGGCGGGCTGGTGCCGCCACCTGCCGGTTATTGGGCAAAAATTCAGGCCGTGCTGGAAAAATATGATGTGCTGCTGGTTGCCGACGAAGTCGTTACCGGATTTGGCCGCCTCGGCACGATGTTCGGCTCTGATCATTACGGCATGAAGCCCGACCTCATCACCATCGCCAAGGGGCTGACCTCGGCCTATGCGCCGCTGTCAGGCACCATTGTCGCCGAAAAAATGTGGGATGTGCTGGTGCAAGGCTCCGACGAACTTGGTGTGATTGGCCATGGCTGGACCTATTCGTCACATCCGATTTGCGCGGCAGCAGGCGTTGCCAATCTGGAACTGATCGACAAGCTCGATCTCGTCACCAATGCCGGGGAAACTGGAAACTATTTCCGCCAGAAGCTTGCAGACGCGGTTGGTTCGCACAAGCATGTCGGTGAGGTGCGCGGCGATGGCATGATGGCGGCCATCGAGTTTGTGTCTGACCGCGATGACCGCGTTTTCTTCGATGCGTCTGAAAAGATCGGCCCACAGATTGCGGCGGCCCTGCTGGAGCGCGGCGTTATCGGCCGCGCCATGCCGCAAGGCGACATTCTGGGCTTTGCCCCACCGCTGTGCATGAGTCGCGAAGAAGCTGACATCGTGGTCGAAAAGACCGCAGAAGCGATAAACGCTATATTTGGTCGCTGACATCAAAAAGCACGCAGTACTGGACCGGAAACTGGCGCCAGTTTTCGGTCTGCTGCTCTAGGTCACATACCCATTAATTGGATTCCCAAGGCGGGCCTATTCTGATTCACTGCTTACCAGAGCAGG
>NZ_JBHSLL010000013.1:0-59028 GCF_042656785.1 Aquamicrobium segne | reverse complement strand
TCTGACGAAGGAAGAGGGTGGCCGTCATACGCCGTTCTTCAACAACTACCGTCCGCAGTTCTATTTCCGTACCACGGACGTGACCGGTATTGTGACGCTTCCTGAAGGCACCGAGATGGTGATGCCTGGCGACAACATCACGGTTGATGTGGAACTGATCGTTCCGATCGCCATGGAAGAGCGCCTGCGCTTTGCTATCCGTGAAGGTGGTCGCACCGTCGGCGCCGGTATCGTTGCCGCAATCGTCGAATAAGAACAAACAATCGATCTGTCGCGGGCGGGAATACGCCCGCGCCGCGCCAGAACAAGGAATAGACGAATGAACGGACAGAATATCCGCATACGCCTTAAAGCGTTTGACCATCGGGTGCTTGATGCTTCAACGCGCGAGATTGTCTCGACAGCCAAGCGTACCGGCGCCAATGTTCGCGGGCCCATTCCGCTGCCGACCCGTATTGAAAAATTCACGGTCAACCGCTCGCCGCATGTGAACAAGAAGAGCCGCGAGCAGTTTGAGATGCGCACCCATAAGCGTCTTCTCGATATCGTGGACCCGACCCCCCAGACGGTTGATGCGCTGATGAAGCTCGATCTGGCCGCAGGTGTGGATGTCGAAATCAAGCTCTAAGAGCTAGAAACATGAGCTTTTGGGACATCCCGGAGCTCCTCTGAAGGAAAATGAACCAATGCGTTCAGGTGTAATTGCACAAAAGCTGGGAATGACCCGCATCTATAATGATGCCGGTGAACATGTCCCTGTCACGGTTCTTCGCATGGAGAATTGTCAGGTTGTCGCGCAGCGCACGCAGGAAAAGAATGGCTATACCGCTGTTCAGCTCGGCGTGGGTCTTGCCAAGGTCAAGAATACGTCAAAGGCGATGCGCGGCCATTTTGCCGCCGCCTCGGTGGAGCCAAAGGCTCGTTTGGCCGAGTTCCGCGTTTCCGATGACAATCTGCTCGATGTTGGTGTTGAAATCACCGCCGATCACTTCGTTGCCGGCCAGAAGGTCGATGTGACGGGGACCTCGACGGGTAAGGGTTTCCAGGGTGTCATGAAGCGCCACAATTTTGGTGGCGGTCGTGCCTCGCATGGTAACTCGCTGTCGCACCGCTCGCATGGTTCGACCGGCCAGCGCCAGGACCCCGGCAAGGTGTTCAAGGGCAAGAAGATGGCAGGCCATATGGGCGCCGTGCGTGTAACCACGCAAAATGTGGAAGTTGTATCGACCGATGCCGAGCGCGGCCTGATCCTGATCCGTGGCGCCGTTCCCGGCACACGCGGTGCGTGGATTCTGGTTCGTGATGCTGTCAAGGTGGCTTTGCCTGAGAATGCTCCAAAGCCGGCCGCTTTCCGTGCCGCTGACAAGAACGAAGCTCCGGCCAATGAGGGAGCGGAATAATGGATATCACTATCAAAACGCTCGCTGGCAAGGATGCCGGCAAGGTCGCGCTCTCGCAAGAGATTTTTGGTCTTGAACCGCGTGAGGACATTTTGCAGCGCGTTGTGCGCTGGCAGCTTGCCAAGAAGCAGCAGGGCACACATCAGGCCAAGGGCCGTGCAGATATCGCCCGTACCGGCGCCAAGATGTACAAGCAGAAGGGAACGGGCCGTGCTCGTCACTCTTCGGCCCGTGCACCGCAGTTCCGTGGTGGTGGCAAGGCCCATGGCCCGATCACACGCAGCCATGAATTTGATCTTCCCAAGAAGGTTCGTGCGCTGGGTCTGCGTCATGCCCTGTCAGCCAAGGCACAGTCTGCTTCCATCATCATTGTCGATGAGCTGAAGCTGGAGGAAGCCAAGACTAAGGCGCTGGTTTCCAGCCTGAAGTCGCTGGGTCTGACCAATGCGCTGGTCATTGGCGGTGCGGAGTTGGATGCCAACTTCAAGCTAGCTGCAACCAATATACCCAACATTGACGTGCTGCCGGTTCAGGGCATCAACGTTTACGATATTCTGCGCCGCGGCACGCTGGTCCTTTCAAAGGCTGCTGTCGAGGCTCTCGAGGAGCGCTTCAAATGACTGACCTTCGTCATTACGATGTGATCGTCTCGCCGGCGATCACCGAAAAGTCGACCATGGCTTCCGAGCAGAATCAGGTCATCTTCAATGTTGCAAAGACTGCAACCAAGACCGAGATCAAGGCTGCCGTCGAAGCGCTGTTCAGCGTCAAGGTTTCAGCCGTGAACACCCTGGTCCGCAAGGGCAAGGTCAAGCGCTTCCGTGGCACGATTGGCCGTCAAGGTGACGTCAAGAAGGCGATCGTCACTCTGGTTGACGGTCACTCGATCGACGTCGCAACGGGCCTGTGAGCGAAGCGGCGAGGATAGAAAAATGGCATTGAAACATTATAATCCGACGACGCCTGGCACACGCCAGCTTGTCATCGTCGATCGCGCCGGTCTCCACAAGGGCAAGCCTGTCAAGGGTCTGACCGAGGGGCTGACCAAGTCTGGTGGCCGCAACAATGCAGGCCGCATCACGGCTCGCTTCATTGGTGGTGGTCACAAGCGCAGCTACCGCATCATCGACTTCAAGCGTCGCAAGTTTGATGTGGTGGGTACGGTCGAGCGTCTCGAATATGACCCGAACCGCACAGCTTTCATTGCGCTGATCAAATATGAAGACGGCGAGTTGAATTACATTCTGGCCCCGCAGCGTCTGGCTGTTGGCGATCAGGTTGTTGCCGGTGAATCGGTTGACGTGAAGCCGGGCAATGCGATGCCGCTATCGGCCATGCCGGTTGGCACCATTGTGCACAATATCGAATTGAAGCCCGGCAAGGGTGGTCAGGTTGCCCGCTCGGCAGGCGCCTATGGCCAGCTTGTGGGTCGCGATCAGGGCATGGCGATCTTGCGTCTGAACTCTGGTGAGCAGCGCATTGTGCACGGATCGTGCTTTGCCACTGTCGGGGCGGTGTCCAATCCGGATCACGCCAATATCAAGGACGGCAAGGCCGGTCGCACACGCTGGAGGGGCAAGGTTCCCCATAACCGCGGTGTTACGATGAACCCTGTTGACCACCCGCATGGTGGTGGTGAAGGCCGCACATCCGGTGGCCGCCATCCGGTCACCCCCTGGGGTAAGCCGACCAAGGGCAAGAAAACACGGTCCAACAAGGCGACCGACAAGTTCATTGTACGCTCGCGTCATCAGCGCAAGAGCTAATAAGAGGTAAGCCTGTGACACGTTCTGTTTGGAAAGGCCCCTTCATCGACGGCTACCTTCTGAAGAAGGCAGATAAGGTTCGTGAAGGCGGTCGTAATGAGGTGATCAAGATGTGGAGCCGCCGCTCCACCATCCTGCCGCAATTTGTCGGCCTCACCTTTGGCGTTTACAATGGTCAAAAGCACGTTCCCGTTTCGATAAACGAAGACATGGTCGGCCATAAGTTCGGTGAATTTGCCCCGACCCGTACCTATTACGGTCACGGAGCGGACAAGAAGGCGAGAAGGAAGTAACGATGGGCAAGGCCAAAGCTCCGCGCAGGCTTGCTGACAATGAGGCGCGTGCCGTTCTGCGCACGATCCGTGTCAGCCCGCAGAAGCTCAATCTGGTAGCCGCGCTCATCCGTGGCAAGAAGGTTCAGTCTGCGCTTAACGATCTGGAATTTTCGCGCAAGCGTATTTCCGAAACCGTGAAGAAAACACTGGAATCGGCAATCGCAAACGCAGAAAACAACCACGACCTGGATGTTGATTCGCTGATTGTCGCGGAAGCCTATGTCGGCAAGTCGATTGTCATGAAGCGCTTTCACGCTCGTGGCCGCGGTCGCGCCAGCCGGATCGAAAAGCCGTTTTCCCACCTCACGATCATTGTCCGTGAAGTGGAAGAAGAAGGGGAGGCCGCATAATGGGCCAGAAAATCAATCCCATCGGTTTCCGTCTTGGAATTAACCGTACCTGGGATTCGCGTTGGTATGCGAATACCGGAGAATACGGCAAGCTGCTGCATGAAGACCTCAAGATCCGCGAATATCTGGAAAAAGAGCTGAAGCAGGCTGCTGTTTCCAAAGTGGTGATCGAGCGTCCGCACAAGAAGTGCCGCGTGACCATTCATGCTGCACGTCCGGGCCTGATCATCGGCAAGAAGGGCGCAGACATCGAAAAGCTTCGCAAGAAGCTGACCGAGATGACCAAGTCGGAAACGCATCTCAACATTGTTGAGGTTCGCAAGCCCGAGACGGACGCCACGCTGGTTGCCCAGTCGATTGCACAGCAGCTGGAGCGCCGTATTGCTTTCCGCCGGGCCATGAAGCGTGCCGTTCAGTCGGCCATGCGTCTGGGCGCTGAAGGCATCCGCATCAACTGCGCGGGTCGTCTTGGCGGGGCTGAAATTGCCCGTATGGAATGGTACCGGGAAGGCCGCGTGCCGTTGCATACCTTGCGTGCCGATGTCGATTATGGCACTGCCGAAGCACAGACCGCCTATGGTATTTGCGGCATCAAGGTCTGGGTGTTCAAGGGCGAAATCCTTGAGCATGATCCGATGGCTTCAGAGCGCCGCGCGACTGAAGGCGAGGCCAATAGTGGCGAACGTGGCGGCCATCGTCGTCGCGAAAACGCCTGATAATTGAGAATTTGGAGCAAGTAAGATGCTGCAGCCAAAGCGCACAAAGTTCCGCAAGCAGTTCAAGGGCCGTATTCATGGCGCTGCCAAGGGTGGCACCGATCTGAATTTCGGCGGTTTCGGACTGAAGGCGCTGGAACCCAACCGCGTCACCGCACGTGAGATCGAGGCTGCGCGCCGTGCGATCACCCGTGAGATGAAGCGTGCTGGACGTGTATGGATCCGTATTTTCCCGGATCTGCCTGTGACGAGCAAGCCCACTGAAGTGCGTATGGGCAAGGGCAAGGGCGCCGTTGATTATTGGGCGGCGCGCGTCAAGCCTGGCCGCGTCATGTTCGAGATTGACGGCGTTCCTGAAGATGTTGCGCGTGAGGCGCTGCGTCTGGGGGCTGCCAAACTTTCGGTACGCACACGTTTCGTGCAGCGTATTGCTGAATAAGAAAGAGCAGAGATGAAAGCCTCAGATATCCGCTCGAAGACGCAGGATCAGCTCTCTGATGAACTGGCTTCCCTGAAAAAGGAACAGTTTAACCTGCGCTTCCAGAAGGCCACTGGCCAGCTTGAAAAGACCGATCGCGTCAAGCAGGTCCGCAAGGACATCGCACGCATCAAGACCATCGCTGCGGAAAAAGCCGCAGCCAAGAAGGCATAAGGAACAAACCATGCCGAAACGTATATTGCAGGGTGTTGTCGTCAGCGACAAGAACGACAAGACCGTCGTCGTGAAGGTGGAGCGTCGCTTTACCCATCCGGTGATGAAGAAGGTTGTGCGCATGTCGAAGAAGTATAAGGCGCATGATGAAAACAACACGCACAAGGTTGGCGACAACGTTCTGATTCAGGAAACGGCGCCGATCTCGAAAGACAAGCGCTGGGTCGTTATGGCCCAGGATCAGGCTTGATCTGGTCATAATCGAATTTTAGACAGACCGGGGAGGGCCAGAGCCTCTCCCAAATAGAGAAGAAAAAGGCGGCCAGTCATGATTCAGATGCAAACAAACCTCGACGTGGCGGATAATTCCGGCGCCCGTCGTGTCATGTGCATCAAGGTGCTGGGCGGCTCGAAGCGGAAATATGCTTCTGTTGGTGACATCATTGTGGTGTCGGTCAAGGAAGCCATTCCGCGCGGGCGCGTCAAGAAGGGCGATGTGATGAAGGCGGTCGTGGTTCGCACGGCCAAGGACATTCGTCGTGCCGACGGCAGTGTGATCCGTTTCGACAAGAACGCAGCCGTTCTTGTTGACAGCAAGAAAGAGCCGGTGGGCACGCGTATCTTCGGCCCGGTTCCGCGCGAGCTTCGCGCCAAGAACCACATGAAGATCATCTCGCTTGCGCCTGAAGTGCTTTAAGGAGCCGCAACCATGCAAAAGATCCGCAAAGGCGACAAGGTTGTCGTTTTGGCCGGCAAGGACAAGGGCCGCTCCGGCGAAGTGCTTTCCGTTCAGCCGAAAGAAGATACAGCCATTGTTCGTGGCGTGAACCTTATCCGCCGTCACCAGAGGCAGTCTCAGTCTCAGGAAGGTGGCATCATTACCAGGGAAGCGGCGATTCACCTGTCGAATCTCGCTTTGGCCGATCCCAAGGACGGCAAGCCGACCCGCGTTGGCTTCCGCGTCGAAAAGGACGGCAAGAAAGTGCGCTTTGCCAAGCGCTCGGGAGAAACGATCAATGGCTAAGTCAGCACAGGCAGAAGCCAAAAACATGCCGCGTCTGAAGAAGGTCTATAATGAGACCATTCGCAAGGCGCTGCGCGAACAGTTTAAATACGCCAATGATATGCAGGTTCCGCGCGTCGAAAAGATCGTGCTGAACATGGGCGTGGGTGAAGCGACCGCAGATTCCAAGAAGCCGTCTGTTGCGGCTGAAGATCTGGCGCTGATCACCGGTCAGAAGGCCGTGATTACCCGTGCGCGCAAATCGATTGCCGGTTTCAAGCTGCGTGAAGACATGCCGATCGGTGCAAAGGTGACCCTGCGCAACGAGAAGATGTATGAGTTCATGGATCGTCTTGTGAACATTGCATTGCCGCGTGTTCGTGACTTCCGTGGTCTGAATGCAAAGAGCTTTGATGGTCGTGGCAATTTTGCCATGGGCCTCAAGGAACATATCGTGTTCCCTGAAATCAACTATGACAAGGTTGATCAGATGTGGGGCATGGACATCATCGTTTGTACGACTGCGAAGACGGATGACGAAGCCCGGGCGTTGCTCAAGGCTTTCAACTTCCCCTTCCGCCAGTAACGGCTGCGAGCAAAGGAAAATCTGAAATGGCAAAGACCAGCTCAGTCGAGAAGAATAATCAGCGTCGTAAGCTTGTTGCGCAATTTGCGGACAAGCGTCAGGCTCTCAAAGATATTATCATGGATAAGTCGCTGCCGCTTGAGGAGCGTTTTCGCGCTCAGCTCAAGCTGTCAGCTCTGCCGCGCAATTCGTCGAAAGTGCGTATCCGCAACCGTTGCGAAGTCAGCGGTCGTCCACGCGCTTATTATCGCAAGCTGAAAATTTCGCGTGTCGCACTGCGTGATCTGGGCAATACGGGCAAGATCCCGGGCCTGGTCAAGTCGAGCTGGTAAGGAGAAGACGATATGTCCCTGAGCGATCCACTCGGCGATATGCTGACCCGCATCCGTAACGCCTATGGCCGTAAGAAGACCAGCGTTTCGACGCCTGCTTCGCGTCTGCGCGCCCGCGTTCTTGAGGTGCTGAAGTCTGAAGGTTACATTCGTGACTACAGTCAGACTGATTTCGGCAGTGGTAAATCCGAAATCGAGATCGAGTTGAAATATTTTGATGGTTTTCCGGTTGTGCGCGAAATCTCGCGTGTGTCGAAGCCGGGCCGTCGTGTTTATGTTTCGGCCCGCTCGATTCCGCAGGTTGCCAACGGTCTTGGCATTGCCATTCTTTCGACCCCGAAAGGTGTTATGGCAGATCATGAAGCCCGCGAGCAGAATGTTGGCGGAGAAGTTCTCTGCCAGGTCTTCTGATCCGGTAACTGTTCCTGATGGGAAATGCTGGTGAGATTTTTTTAAAAAAATGATCTCCCGGCAGGTCCCGAAACAATGAGAGTGACGAGGACAAGGCTATGTCTCGTATTGGTAAAAGGCCTTTGGCCGTTCCACAGGGCGTGACCGCAACCGTTGATGGCCAGACCGTCACGGCGAAAGGCCCGAAGGGTGAACTGAAATTCGTCGTCAATGACGAGGTTCTGGTCAAGCTGGAAAACAGCGAGATCAGCGTTCAGCCGCGCGATTCTTCCAAGGATGCACATTCCAAGTGGGGCATGTCGCGTTCGCAGATTGAAAATATCCTGATTGGCGTCAAGGATGGTTTCGAGCGCAGGCTCGAAATTCAGGGCGTCGGCTATCGTGCCGCCATGCAGGGCAAGAATATCCAGCTTTCGCTGGGTTTCAGCCATGAAGTGATTTATCAGGCTCCCGAAGGCATCACGCTTGCTTGCCCCAAGCCCACCGAGATCACTGTGACGGGTATTGACAAGCAGAAGGTTGGCCAGGTGGCTGCCGAAATCCGCGAATATCGCCAGCCTGAGCCTTACAAGGGCAAGGGTGTGCGCTATGCGGGCGAAAAGGTCTTCCGCAAGGAAGGCAAGAAGAAGTAATCAGGAGCGCTTTCGTGCGTTTTTTCCGGACGCACCACGACGCTTTTGCAATTTGTTGTCATCGCATTTGCAGACAGTCAGATGTGAATAAAATATCTGACTGAAAAATGCTTCAACGCCACGGGAAATTGCCGCGGGAGATATAAAACAGGATCTACCGCATAGGGCAATTCCCGTTTTACAAGGCAGGAAATACACATGGCCTCCAAGGAAGTTATCCAGCGTCGCGCTGCCCGTGTCCGTCGTCAGCTTAAGGCTGTGGCCAATGGTCGCCCGCGCCTGTCGGTTCATCGCACCTCCAAGAACATTTATGTTCAGTTGATCGACGATGCAAATGGACGCACACTGGCTGCGGCCTCGACCCTTGACAAGGATTTCAAGACTTCGAAGAAGACCGGCGCCGACACCGCTGCTGCTGCTGAAGTAGGCAAGCTGATTGCCGAACGCGCCATCAAGGCCGGCGCCAAAGAGGTTGTGTTCGACCGTGGCGCTTATATTTTTCACGGCCGCATCAAGGCGCTGGCAGAGGCCGCGCGTGAAGGCGGCCTGATTTTCTAAGAGCGGTTTTGAAAAAAGTCGGCAATAAAACTTGCTGACTTTTTCGTTCAAATCGTTATGAGAGCAGTTTGCAGCCAAATGAAATCATCTGGTATTGCGTAAATGTGGCTTATAAAATCTGGACGATGATGATTTTCTTAAGAAAATTATCATGAACGGGTAAAAAATATCGCCGCCGGTATTCTTGAAACTAAGGATGCCGGCATTCATCAATCGGTGCTTCCGGAAAAGAATAAGGATCAGGGTATGGCACAGGAACAAAGGGAAGGCGGCCGCGATCGCAATCGCAATCGTGACCGCGAAGAGCGTGACGACGGGATTGTCGACAAGCTCGTTCATATCAATCGCGTCGCCAAGGTGGTGAAGGGTGGTCGTCGCTTCGGTTTTGCCGCTCTGGTTGTCGTCGGCGATCAGAAGGGCCGTGTTGGTTTCGGTCATGGCAAGGCGCGTGAAGTGCCGGAAGCCATCCGCAAGGCAACCGAATCCGCCAAGCGCGACATGATCTTCGTGCCGCTGCGCTCAGGCCGCACCCTTCATCATGATGTCGAAGGCCGTCACGGCGCTGGCCGCGTTTTACTGCGCACCGCCAAGCAGGGTACCGGTATCATTGCAGGTGGCCCGATGCGCGCTGTGTTTGAAACACTGGGCATGCATGACGTTGTCGCCAAGTCGATGGGCTCGTCGAACCCGTACAATATGATTCGCGCCACTTTTGATGCGCTCAAGAATCAGATGCACCCGAAAGATGTCGCTGCTGCCCGTGGCATCAAGTATTCGACCCTTCAGGCGCGTCGCGGCTCTGCCGTGACTGCCGAAGAATAGTCGGCGCTGACGAGGGACCATCATCATGGCAAAGAACGCTACCAAGACGATTACTGTTGAGCAGATCGGTTCGCCGATTCGCCGCCCGAAGGAACAGCGTGCAACGCTGGTTGGCCTTGGCCTCAACAAAATGCACAAGCAGCGCACTTTGGAAGATACGCCTTCCGTGCGCGGCATGATCGCTTCTGTCTCGCATCTCGTCCGCATTGTGGACGAGGGCTGAGCGACAGCGCAGGAGACTGGATATGAAACTCAACGAACTGCGTGATAATGAGGGGGCAACCCCTTCCAAGAAGCGCGTTGGCCGTGGTATCGGCTCAGGCGTCGGTAAGACCGGTGGTCGCGGCGTCAAGGGCCAGAAGTCGCGTTCCGGCGTGGCCATCAATGGCTTTGAAGGCGGCCAGATGCCGATTTACCGGCGTCTGCCCAAGCGCGGCTTTAAAAACATTTTCGCGAAGGATTTTAACACCGTTTCGCTTGGTCGCATTCAAACCGCGATTGATGCTGGCAAGCTTGATGCCAAGGAAACTGTGACGGTTGACGCGCTGATTGCGGCTGGCGTGGTGCGCCGTGCCAAGGATGGCGTGCGCATTCTCTCTGACGGTGAACTGAAGGCGAAGGTTTCTTTCGATGTTGCCGGAGCTTCCAAAACTGCCGTCGAGAAGATCGAAAAGGCTGGTGGCTCGATCAAGCTGCCGGAAGTCGCTGCTTCGGCGGAATAAAAGACTGAAATAATCAAGCGGCTGCATTCATGTGGCCGCTTGCATCTTGGCTGCGCCGGGCCTATCTGGGGTCTTCGGTGATACGCGCCGCCCGAAGCGGGCCCCCGCGTTGTCTTGCGGAGAATTTTGTATGGCTTCGGCTGCTGAACAACTGGCATCCAATCTCAATTTTTCGGCCTTTGCCAAGGCTGAGGATCTGAAAAAACGCATCTGGTTTACGCTGGGCGCGCTGTTTGTGTACCGTCTTGGTACATATATTCCCTTGCCGGGTATCAACCCGGACGCTTTTGCGCAGGCTTTCCAGCAGCAAAGCGGCGGTGTGCTTGGCATGTTCAACATGTTTGCCGGCGGTGCTGTCGAGCGGATGGCGATCTTTGCGCTGGGCATCATGCCTTATATTTCCGCATCCATCATCATGCAGTTGATGACTTCGGTTATCCCCACGCTTGAAGCCTTGAAAAAAGAAGGTGAGCAGGGGCGCAAGATTATCAATCAATATACCCGTTATGGCACAGTTCTGCTTGCGTTGGTTCAGTCTTACGGCATTGCCATAGGCTTGCAGGGCGGCAACAATATCGTCACCAGCCCGGGGCTGTTTTTCCAGATTTCCACGGTGATCACACTGACCGGCGGCACCATGTTCCTGATGTGGCTGGGCGAACAGATCACCGCGCGCGGCATCGGTAATGGTATCTCGCTGATCATATTTGCCGGTATTGTTGCAGGCATGCCTTCCGCCATCAGCGGTACTCTGGAACTGAGCCGCACCGGGGCGCTGTCAACCGGCCTTGTGCTGGCCATCATTGTTCTGGCCGTGGTGGTCATTGGCTTTATCGTTTTTGTCGAGCGTGCGCAGCGTCGCCTGTTGATCCAGTATCCGAAGCGTCAGGTTGGCAATCGCATGTTCCAGGGCGACACCTCACATCTGCCCTTGAAGCTGAACACTGCGGGTGTTATTCCGCCGATCTTTGCGTCTTCCCTGCTGTTGTTGCCTGCCACTCTTGCCGGATTTTCCAACCAGCAGAACATGCCGGCCTGGGCCACCAGCATTTTGTCGATGCTGGGGCCGGGGCAGCCGATCTATATGTTCCTTTACGGTGCCATGATCCTGTTCTTTGCCTTTTTCTATACGGCCATTGTTTTCAATCCCAAGGATACGGCAGATCAGCTCAAGAAGCATTCGGGCTTTATTCCCGGCTATCGCCCCGGCGAGCGCACAGCCGAATATATTGATTATGTGCTGACCCGTATCACCGTGGTTGGTGCGCTCTATCTGGTGGCTGTCTGTCTTTTGCCGGAATATCTGATTGCAGCAACAGGTGTTCCCTTCTATCTGGGCGGTACATCGCTTCTGATTGTGGTCAGCGTAACGCTTGATACTGTCGCGCAGATTCAAGGACATCTGATAGCGCATCAATATGAAGGGCTGATCAAGAAGTCGAAATTGCGCGGAGGCAAAAGGGGGCGATGAGACTTATTCTTCTTGGTCCACCTGGGGCAGGCAAAGGCACTCAGGCACAGCGGCTTGTTGAAAAATATGCCATTCCGCAGCTTTCCACCGGTGATATGTTGCGCGCTGCCGTTGCGGCACAGACGCCCGTTGGTCAAAAAGCCAAGGCGGTCATGAATGCAGGCGAGCTTGTTTCAGACGAGATCGTCAATGCAATTGTTGCCGAGCGGATTGACCAGCCTGATTGCGCGAGAGGATTTATTCTTGACGGTTATCCGCGCACATTGGCTCAGGCCGATGCGGTTGAACTGATGCTTGAAAAGCGTGGTCTGCAACTGGACGCCGTGATTGAGTTGCTGGTTGATGACCGGGCGCTGGTCGGGCGTATTGTCAGACGCGCGGAAGAGGCAAAAGCTGCCGGAGAAGCTGTTCGCAAGGACGATAATCCGGAAGTCTTTGAAGAGCGCCTGCGCGAATATTACAAAAAGACCGCGCCGCTGACTGGCTATTACCATGCCAGGAAAATGCTGCGCGGGGTCGATGGCATGGCGTCGATGGATGAGGTCACGGCTCAGATTGAGGCCTTGCTGCCTGAGACTGTTGGTTGAAAGCTGTTTTCTGCCTGATGGTGTCTATTGCCTGGCGCCATCTGTCGCTTGACGAAAGAGGACTTGTAGCGTAAGGCCACGCCTCATTCCCATAAGATTTGGGGCTGCGCATGCCATATGGCATGTCTGGCCTTGTCTTTAAGAAACACCCGCAAGGGCCGGCCTCCACCGGACGTGGGTAAATGCAATAGCGCTGGCGTGGGCCGGCCCAAATGGAGAACAAAGATGGCTCGTATAGCCGGTGTTAACATTCCGACCAACAAGCGCGTTGTGATTGCGCTTCAATATATTCATGGCATTGGCAAGAAATTTGCACAGGAAATCGTCGATTCGGTCGGCATTCCTGCAGATCGTCGTGTCAATCAGCTCACCGATGCTGAAGTTCTGGCAATTCGTGAAGCCATTGATCGTGACTATCAGGTCGAGGGTGACCTACGTCGCGAAGTTTCGATGAACATCAAGCGCTTGATGGACCTTGGCTGCTATCGGGGCTTGCGTCATCGTCGCTCGCTGCCGGTTCGTGGTCAGCGTACACACACCAATGCGCGCACCCGCAAGGGGCCTGCCAAGGCCATTGCCGGCAAGAAGAAATAAGAATTTGGCGGTTGGCGGCAGGTCATCGGGACTGAACCGATTGCCTGCTGTGATATTTTCAACTGCTGAAGGTGTAGCCGCTGGTGTTACGGCGGCGTAGAGATCGTTTGAAAGGAAAAACATGGCCAAGGAAGCCGGTCGCATTCGCCGTCGCGAACGCAAAAACATTTCGTCGGGTATTGCACATGTCAACTCGACCTTTAACAACACGATGATCACCATTTCAGACGCACAGGGCAATGCAATTGCCTGGTCGTCGGCTGGTGCTCAGGGGTTCAAGGGATCGCGCAAATCCACCCCGTTTGCTGCGCAGATGGCGGCAGAAGATGCCGCCAGGAAGGCGCAGGAACATGGCATGCGCACGCTTGAGGTTGAGGTTTGCGGTCCCGGCTCTGGTCGTGAATCGGCCCTGCGCGCCCTGCAGGCTGCTGGTTTTACCATCACCTCTATCCGTGATGTGACGCCGATCCCGCATAATGGCTGCCGCCCGCGCAAGAAGCGCCGCGTCTGACATTATATTTCTCGCTGCCTGAGCGCCTGTTGGCGTTTTGGTGGTTTTCCAGGTCGTCCGCCACGATTGGATGGTGGTGGAGAAACGGAAGGAAGGCAACATGATCCAGAAAAACTGGCAGGAACTGATCAAGCCCAACAAGGTCGAGTTCACGTCAAAGAACCAGACGGTAACAACGCTCATCGCCGAGCCGCTGGAGCGCGGTTACGGGCTGACGCTGGGCAACGCTTTGCGTCGCGTTCTGCTGTCATCGCTGCGTGGTGCTGCTGTGACAGCAGTGCAGATCGACGGCGTTTTGCATGAGTTCTCATCCATCGCGGGTGTTCGCGAGGATGTGACCGACATCGTTCTCAATATCAAGGAAATCGCCATCCGCATGGAAGGTGAGGGCCCCAAGCGCATGGTTGTTCGCAAGCAGGGACCGGGTGCGGTTCTGGCAAGCGATATCCAGACTGTGGGCGATATTGAAATCCTCAACCCCGACCATGTGATCTGTACTCTCGATGAGGGCGCGGAAATTCGCATGGAGTTCACGGTTGATACCGGCAAGGGCTATGTGCCGGCCGAGCGCAATCGCGCAGAGGATGCGCCGATCGGTCTTATTCCGGTTGACAGCCTTTATTCACCGGTCAAGAAAGTCTCGTACAAGGTGGAAAATACCCGCCATGGCGAGGAGCTTGACAAGGACAAGCTGACCATGACCATCGAAACTGATGGTTCGATCTCCGGCGAGGACGCCGTGGCTTTTGCTGCGCGTATTCTCCAGGATCAGTTGGCGCTGTTCGTCAATTTCGAAGAGCCGCAGAAGGAAGCCGTTGCCGAACAGGCAAGCGAGCTTGCTTTCAACCCGGCGCTTCTGAAGAAGGTGGACGAACTGGAATTGTCGGTGCGTTCGGCAAACTGCCTGAAGAACGACAATATTGTTTATATCGGCGATCTTATCCAGAAGACCGAGGCGGAAATGCTCCGTACCCCGAATTTTGGTCGCAAATCGCTTAATGAGATCAAGGAAGTTCTGGCTTCCATGGGGTTGCATCTGGGCATGGAAGTGCAGGAGTGGCCGCCTGAGAATATCGAAGATCTCGCCAAACGCTACGAAGACCAATACTAATCAACAGGCGGGCCTGAGGGCCTGACCGGATCATTCAAGGAGAAGGACCATGCGCCACGGATTCGCCGGCCGCCGGTTTTCCCGCAGTGCAAGTCACCGCAAGTCGATGTTTGCCAATCTGGCAATCTCGCTCATCGAACATGAGCAGATCGTAACCACCCTGCCGAAGGCGAAGGATTTGCGTCCGATCGTCGAAAAGCTTGTCACCCTTGGCAAGCGCGGCGATTTGCATGCACGCCGTCAGGTGATTGCCCAGATCGGCGACGATGCCGTGGTCAGACGTTTGTTTGACGTCATCGCGCCGCGCTATGCCACCCGCAATGGCGGCTATCTGCGCATCATGAAGGCGGGTTTCCGCCGCGGTGACAACGCCCCGTTGGCTGTGATCGAGTTTGTCGATCGCGATGTTTCCGCCAAGGGCGCTGGCGACCGTGCCCGTCTGGAAGCTGAGGGACTGGAAGAGGCAGAAGCTGCCTGATCCTGACCAGGCTGGATTGCACATTTTTTCATATGCAATTCACCTGCCTGATAAAATATAAAGAGCCTGACCACTTGCGCTCAGGCTCTTGTTCTTCTAGGACGATAGCAAGAATAAAGAGGGAAGTGATTTGTTCGCATTTTACTTCATCTCTTTGAAATATCCGGGTTTATAAGTTCAGATGAATCGGTTTGAACGGATTATGAATCAGGGTTTTCATGTCGGAGTGTAGCGCAGCCTGGTAGCGCACCTGATTTGGGATCAGGGGGTCGCAGGTTCGAATCCTGCCACTCCGACCATTTTAAATTCCGGGGAAAACGGCGCTATGTCGTTTGTGATATTGCCGCGGAACGATTTGCACAGTAAGCAATCGGCAATGCCGACAGGCCGAACAGCGATGAGGTTTTCATGTCAGCCCGCATTTTCAGCCCTGCCAAAACTGCCATGCAATCGGGTACAGCCAAGACTGGCCATTGGGTTCTGGAGTTTGAACCGGAACAGCGGCTCAAGATTGACCCGCTGATGGGCTATACCACGTCTGGCGATATGAAGAGGCAAATCAGGCTTCGTTTCCAGACGAGGGAAGAGGCCATTGCCTATGCCGAGCGTGAAGGGCTGGCCTATGAGGTTCAGGAGCCTAATCCGCCAAAGCGGCGTCAGATTTCATATGCTGAAAATTTCAGCCATGATCGACGCACCCCCTGGACGCACTGATTGAACAATCAGTCTTGCCCCGTATATAAATCAAGTCTCTGTTATAAGTTCAGGGTCCCGTAGCTCAGCTGGATAGAGCACCGGCCTTCTAAGCCGATGGTCGCAGGTTCGAATCCTGCCGGGATCGCCATAAAATCAAGTATTTACAGTCACGGCTCTGATAAAGTTCCAACTGTATTTTTTAAACAGTTTCAACTCTTGCGATTTGTTTGTTCGTATTTCCAGAGCATTTCTTATTTTCACGAAAAACGGATGAAATGCTTCAAGCGCTTGTTTTAACCGCATTTGTGCTTGCGTCAGATGGTGCCATCCATACTCACAAAATGCTTTGGATTGGGAATTGTTGGGCGGTCTGTTATGTCACAGATATATAATTTGTGACGCGCCCGACCGTTTACAAGACACGATGCATAGCATGAATTTCTCATGCCAATTCTGGCGAATCATGAATGAGGAATTCTTATGAAGGCACCGATTTTCGCAATTGCTCTTGCTATGCTGGCCTGACCTTCTCTTGCGTGCACACTCGAAGAAGCTCAAGCCAAGGCAATGGAACTCTCAACCAGAATGCAAGAACTTGCCGCTCAGGATCCTCAAAAAGCTGCCGAAGTTGGCCAAAAGCTTTCGCAAGTTCAGACGCAGTCCGTGGCTGATGTTGAAGGGGCCTGCAAGCTTTATGACGAGATGCTGGCAGAATTTGAATAATTTGACACAAAAAATGGCCCTGCTTCGCGCAGGGCCATTTTTCTAGAGCATTTTGCAGCCAGATGGAAACATCTGGCGTCGCACAAATGCGGCTAAAACAAGAGCTTAGAGCATTTCATGCGCTTCCATGAAAACAGGAAATGCTCTAGCGACGGACAATAATCTTGACATTGTTCAAGCCTTCCCGCCGGGCCAACTCGAAGAAGATGGCGGCATTTTTGGGATGAAGGCGGATGCAGCCGGCCGATGCCGGGCGGCCAAGCTTGCTTGTCTGATTGGTGCCATGAACTGCATAATTGCCATTGTAAAAGACCGAATAAGGCATTGGTGCATTGTTGTAGCGACTTGATTTGTGGTTTTTGGAGAGCCATTTGGCCTTCCAGCTACCTGTTGGGGTAACCTTGCCACTTCGCGCTGTCGATACTTTCCAGCGCCCGATCACATTGCTGCGGTGGTGCACTGTCATGGTTTGAGTGGAGAGACTGACATTGGCAATCAGTGTCGCAGCAGATGCCGATATCGGATTTCCGGCCAGAAGCAGAGTGACCAATCCGAAAGAGAACAGAATATGTCTCATTAGATTTCTCCCAAGCTATCTTGAGGAATTTATCCCGGTGATCGTTTTGACAGGGTAAATAACTCAAGCCCCTCGTTTAAAGCGTGTTGTGATCTTTCAGTTTTCTCCTTGCGCTTTAAAACAAGAGCTTAGAGCATTTCGTCCAGTTTTAAAGAAACAAGAAATGCTCTTGCGTAGATGGTCACTGTGTTTTGGTGCAGATTCTATTGTGGCGAATCATAAAAAAGGGCAGGAAAGACCTGCCCTTTTTTAGTTCAGTGCGGTTTTTGTTACCGCAAACGTCCACTGGCATGGGCCAGCATGGTGTAGACCTTGCCCGTATCGGAGGTCAGATAAGTCTGCATCATGATGTTGTCGCGATCCGTGCGCGCAATATCCTTGAGCAGCTTTTCAAAATCCTCGCAATAGCGATCTACCGCGGCCCGAAACTCGGCTTCTGCCTGATATTTGCGGCGGATTTCGTCAAAGGTCTGCTGGCCTTTGAGCGTGTAAAGGCGTCGCGTAAATACATCGCGTTCACCACGCCGGTAGCTGTTCCACAGTTCAATTGACGCTTCATGGTCAATGGCTCTGGCAATATCCACTGACAAGGAATTGAGCGATTCCACGACATGCAGTGGTGAACGCTCAGAAGGCTTTACTGTGCGTGGTGCGTCACCTGCAGGGCGCAACGGCTCACTGCGGGAAGCGCCGCTGAGCAGATCACGGACCCAGCCACTCTGCGCTTGCTGGTTTTCAGATTGCTGCCCCTGTGGCTTTTGGCCCTGAATTATTGGGCGCGTGTTTGAAATATCTGATTTCGGCTCCGGATTTGCAGCCAGTGCACCGCGCAGCGCCGTTTCTTCAAGAACAGTCGGGTGTGGCTGTGAACCTGCTGGAGCAGGCCGCAGCGTTTGCCTGGCCGGGGCTGGAGCAGGGGTCGGAGCAGGAGATTGCTTCTGTGTTTCCGGGCGCAGACTGTTGTGTTGAGGAGCTTCCGGGCCGCGGCTGGATTTGCTGACAATTGCCGACAGTTCTTTCAAGGCGTTGATCTGTTCGGAAACGGCACGGCGAATGGCCGTGGTCGATTCCTTGGCTTCGGCGGGCATTTCCACCACGCCGCGCTTTAATTCGGCGCGGGTGATGTCCAGCTCGCTCTTGATGGCAGCGGCCGTGCGGCGCATTTCTTCGGTGGCGTCAGCAAAGCGTCTGGTTGCCGTTTCCACGACATCGCCAATCGAAGAGCGGATCTTGTCGGCTGATTCCAGTGTCTTGTTTTCAGCCGTCTGCAAGGTGCGCCCGACAAGAGATTCAAAGGATTTCATGACCTTTTCAAGGTCTTCCGACTTCTTCACCAGACCCACCGCCAGATCGTCGAGCGAGGATTGACGCTCCAGCGTATGTTCCAGATTGCTCTGTGCCGATCCCAAAAGTTCGGAGGCGCTGGACAGCAGGCGGCTATGCTCATCAAAGCGGGTGGCGATGGAGGCAACCTCACGCAAGGTGTTGGAGGACAGATCGGTGAGGCGCGTTGTGTTGGTTTCAACCAGACGCGCTGAGCTGGCAAAGGTTTGCGCCGCCTTTTCAGTGGTTGCGGCAAAGCTTTGCGTGCTGCCGGAAAGCTTTTCGTCAATCTCATTCAGATTGCTTGTTGCCCGTTCGATAAGCTGGCCCAGCCCCTGGCTGGAAGCACCAAGACGACCAATCAGATCATTGATGTCTTCAGCAAGATTGGCGCGGGCATTTTCCACCGCCGACAATGTTTCAGCAGTACGGCTGGTCAAGGCATTGGTGAGGCGGGCATTTTCCTGCCGCAGCTTTTCGGTGGCGTATTCGGTGGCTTCCTCCATGCTTTTTTGCAATTGTGAGCCGCCATCGGCAAAGCGCTCGACCAGCGGCCGGGCCGTCTCATCAAGAATGCGGGTGATTTCAGCCGAGCGCGAGGCCAGCATTTCATTCAGCTCGCGCGTATTGGAACCGATGGCTCTGGCTGCTTCATTGGTGCTTTGGCCAATGTGCTGACCAACGGCGCTGAATGTTTCAGCAATGGTGTTGGCACGGGCCACGAGCTGCTGTTCTGCTTGTGAAATCTGCTCATTGAGCTTTTCACCCATTGTCTCGCCAGACCGGGCGAGGCGGCCTTCAACGCTGGCAACCTCCTCGCCGATCCGGCTTGCAATATGGGCAGCGCCGGCAGCAAGACGTTCATCTGCACTGGCAAGTGTGGCTTCAATGGAGCGCGCCTGATCGGCAAGGGCTTTGCCTGTCTCGGCAGAGCGTGCAGCGACCTGACGCTCTGTCTGCTCAAAGGCCCCGATAATATTTTCAGCATGATGGCCGATACTTGCTGCCGTATCTGTAATGCGCGAGGCGATCCGGTTGTCGGCCTCATCGAAGACACGGGCAATTTCGCCAGCGCGACCGGTCAGGGTCTGAGACCCTTCTTCAATGCGGGCCATGAGCTTTTCATCTGCGGCGTCAAAGATGCGGCCAAGATCTGCTGCACGCGCAGCCAGCGCCTCGGCAGATTCGCCAATGCGTAGGCCAAGGCGGGTATCGGCATCTTCAAAGTTGCGCAAAATATCACCGGCGCGCGAGGCCAGAGACTGGGCCGTTTCAATGGCGCGCTGGGCAAGGCGCTGGTCGGCGACTTCAAAACTCTCAACAATCGACCCGGCTTTGGCCGCAAGAGTTTCAGCCGTTTCTTCAGCGCGGGCAATCAGCATGGAAGATGTGTCTTGCGCACGGTTGCTCAGGCGGCTTTCGGCCTCTTCAAAGGCCCGTGAGATATCTTGTGTGCGCAACAGTAGGGCGGCGGAAGTCTGTTCGGCGCGTTCGGCAATCTTGCGGTCGGCATCGGTCAATGCCATGCTGGCCTGCTCGTTAAGCATGGCGGTGATTTCCAGCACCTTGTCACGCAAGGCGCCTGCAACCGATACGGCACTGTTTTCAAGGGTGCCGCGAATATTCTCGACACCGAGTGAAAGGGCGCGCTCCATGGTGCCGGTGCGCTCTTCAATGATCCCGGTCTGGCGCTCAAAACTGTCTTCAATGCGCGCAATATCACCTGAAATCGCATCAGAAATACGTGAACTGGTGGTTGCGATGCGGCCAATATGGTCATCAACGGCCAGGTCGATTTCGCGGCGCACTTCGGCCAGTTTTTCAACCTGTCCGGTAACGACATGTTTAATCTGGCCATGGCTCAGGTGAATTTTTTCCAGATCATCCTCAAGTGCCTGCGACAGGGTATTGCGATCCGTAACCAGGCGCGCGGCATGCTGCTCGATAAGGCTGTTGACGCGGGTCAGTTCTGCATCGAATGTCTGCGAAATCCTTGCCCGCTCTTCAGCCATCTTGTCTGCCTGTTCAGCAATGGCCTGTTGAATGGCGCCAAGGTCGGCTCCCAGTGCCCGTTGCAGAATGTTGCGGCCTTCTGCCAGTTTTTCGACCTGTGTAACGACCAGCCCGTCAATATCGGTGTGGGCTTGCGACAGTTTGGCGAGATCGGCTTCCAGTGCCCGTTGCAGAATGTTGCGGCCTTCTGCCAGCTTTTCCACCTGCCCGGCAACCAGCCCGTCAATGCTGGAGCGGCTTTCGGCCAGTTTGGCAAGGTCATCTTCCAGCGTCCGCGACAGCGCAACGCGCTCCTGCATCAGCCGGTCGGCGTGAGCACCAACCAGATTGTTGACATTGCGCAGGTCCTCTTCAAGCGTGTGGGAGAAACGTTCTCTTTCACCGCCAAGCTGCTGTGATTGCTCGGCAATCATGTTGCGGATGGTGTCGAGATCGCGTTCGAGCGCATCCTTCAAAATGTCGCGCCCCTGAGCGAGTTTCTCAAGCTGGCTGGCGACCAGACCGTCAATGCTGTCGCGGCTCTCCGCCAGCCGGGCCAGATCTGCTTCCAGCGTCTGGGTAAGCAGATTGCGGTCGCCGGAAAGTTTTTCGGAATGCTCGGCAACCATGAGGTTGATGCTGGCAAGATCGGTCTCCATGGCGCGGCGTAGAATGTCGCGCCCTTGTGCCAGCTTTTCCACCTGCCCGGCAACCAGCCCGTCAATGCTGTTGCGGCTTTCCGCCAGCCGCTCAAGATCGGCTTCCAGCGCCCGTGTAAGAATGGTGCGGCCCTCGGCCAGCTTGCTGACATGGCTGGAAACCATTTCGTCAATATTTGCACGAGCTTGCACGAGTTTTTCAGAGTCTTCATGAAGCGACTGCGCCAATCGTGACCGGCTGGATTCGAGTGTTTCAAGGTGGCTGGCCAGCGACAGATCAATGGCGGTACGCGATTCATCGACCTTGCGCAGATCGTCTTCAAGCGCTTGTGAAATCAGGTTGCGGCCTTGCGTCAGTTTTTCGATCTGGCTGGAAACAACCGTGTCGATTTCGGCGCGGCCTTCGGCAAATTTCGACAGATCGTCATGCAGGGCTGCGGCCATGCGCTCGCGGCTTTGCGCCATTTCGGTGCTGTGCTGGCGGACCGCCTCATCAATACCGGCGCGCGCCTGAGCCAGCTTTTCAATATCGGCGTCAAAAGCGGAAGAAACAGTGTCGCGGGCAGCGTTGAGACTGCTGACAAAATCGCCAGCCCGGGATTCAAGCATGGTGGAGGTTGAAGAAATCAACCCGGCCATGCCTGTGTCGATCTGCTCGCGGCCCTGTTCGATGACCTGTGACAGGGAATCCTTGCCGGAATTGAAGGTTTCGGCAATGTCGCGGGTGCGATCAGCCAGAGTTTCATTGATCTGGCGGGCGCGGGCTTCCAGTGCGGCATTGAGTTTCTGGGTGCCGGTATCGAGCGCCTCGGCGCGGGTTTCAAACTCGCTGATCAGCGCCTGGCCACGCTCGGCCAGGGTGCGTTCAATGCCCGAAAGGCTGGCTTCAAATTCAGAGGTGAGGGTGCGGGCAGCCCCGCCCAGCAATGAGACCATGCCGGATGTGCGGTCGTCCAGAAGCTCGGTCAGTGAACGGGTGATGCCATCGGCGCTGTCGGTCAGCTTGGCAATGCGGGTGTCGAGAAGCGAGGCGAAGGCTTCACCCGAAGTCGACAGGCGATCGGTAATGGAATCCAGCCGGTTCTCGACGGAATCGAAAATCGACACAGAGCTTTCATTGATGCGGTCAATCAGACTGTCACCAGAAGAGGTGATGGTCATGGACAATTGGGTTGAAGCACCCATGATACTGTCACGAATGGCGTCGCCAGCAGAGCTGATTTCGTCACGCAATGTTTCATGTGCACCGGCAATTGAGGCGCGCATCCGTTCAGCATGGTCTGAAACGGCCTCGCGTTCGCTGCCCAGACCGTCAACCAGCGAGCGGATACGCGCCTCATTCTCGGAATAGGAGCGTTCGATCTGGTTGACCTCGCTGTGAACCAGCGTTTCCAGTTCGACAGCACGGGCAAGGGTGCGCTCAATGCCTTCGCCCATGGCGGCAACTTCACGGCGCACGGCCTGACCAAGCGCCATGACGCGATCTTGGGCAATGCTTTCAGGCTCGGCCAGACGAAACGCCATTTCCGTCATGGACTGGGCGGCAAGGCGCATTTCCTGCGCACGGCGCACCATGGCTGCAAATGCCCAGAACAGGATAATCGGCAAGATGGTGGCAAATGCCAGACCGATCAGTTGTGGCCGGGCAAGGAATTGTTCAAGTGAAGAGATGCGCCAGATTTCGGGGCCGACCATTATATTGGCAAAAGCAGCCGCACCGGCAATCCAGACAAGCGACAGCAGTGCAACCATCCAGTAAATGGTGTTGGGGGCGCGGCGGTTGAGAGCATGGAGAAGCGACTTGTAGTCCTTCTGGCGGTCGTCATTGGCCGGTGCAAAGCCGGCCGGCTGTGCTGGCTCGACAGGACGAAGATCGACGGGCGCTGGTTGTGGCTTATGGGATGCAGACGCTGGGGCCACAGGCTTTGAGGCTTGGGGTTTGGGGGGAGCGACTTTGTTGACAGTGGGCTTTTGCGCAGAAGAAGGAGCCTGCGGCTGTGGGGGGACCACAGGCTTTGCCTGCTTTTCCTGCGAATTGCGGCTTGCCCGGGCAAGCTCGTCTGCGGCCTCTGCAATCTGGGCTTCCAGATCGTCCATCGAGGCTGCAATATCAAGATCACCCAGATCGACAGCGTCCAGATCAAGTTCGAGGGCTTTTTCAAGCTCCTCGGCGACGTCCTTGTCGAGCGACTGTGCCGTTGTGATTTTCTTCGCCATGCCTTCGCTACCTTAGTACTAGCTGCGTGCTGCGTCTTGTTCTGGTTCTTTGAAACCCTGCAAAGAGGCCAATTATGGAAGCCCCGTATCGTAATGGCACAGGGGGGTAAATAAAATATGCATTTGCGCAAATGCGTAAAACTTTAAATATAAGGTTAACGACGACGTGATGCCAAAGTCGCAGAATCGGAGCCTTTTTGACATTATGCGTGTCGCAATCCTTAACCCGCCATCCACAGGCTTGCCCGTAAGCTGGCTGCTTGCGCTCTTCTGAAACGGGACCGTTCAGGTTTGCACAGATAGAATTGAGGTCGCAATAAGGGCAGGGGTATGGCCAATCTGGAAGATGGCGCTCAAAGCTGTGGGAAACTGTCTTTGAGTGTCGTAGATCGTGCTCATCTGGAACAGCAGACGATGGGTGACCGGCAATTGCAGCAAGAGGTACTGGGCCTGCTGGCGGGGCAACTGCGTTCGGTTTGCCAACATATGGTTCTTGCTTCGCCGCAGGAGCGAGCCAGATTGGCGCATGGGTTGAAAGGGGCGGCACTTGGGGTTGGCGCCTTTGCGCTTGCGCAGTGCGCGGATGCGGTGGAGCAGGAACCGGATGTGAAAAGACATCTGCACCAATTGGAGCAGGCTGCCGATACATTCCTGAATTTTCTGCCGCAGTTGACTTGGGGCGTGGAGTGATTATGTCGGCAATGATGCTTTTAAAAGCCTGTCTCGTAAAGCGTACCGCTTTTTTCTCAGATACTCTCTTTACGCTTTAACCCCTTGTTGTAGGAGCATTTGTGCTTGTGTCAGATGGTGCGATCCGTACTCACAAAATGCTTTAGGTGATGTGATGACCAAATTGTCCTTTATTGCCCATGATGGCACCCGTTTTGATGTCGAGGCTCAAAATGGCTCATCTGTGATGGAAAATGCCATTCGCAATTCCATACCGGGCATCGAGGCTGAATGCGGGGGAGCCTGCGCCTGCGCCACATGTCATGTCTATGTTGACGAGGCATGGACAGGCATTGTCGGAGAGCCGGAGGCAATGGAAGAAGACATGCTCGACTTTGCCTATGATGTGCGCCCGAATTCGCGCCTGTCCTGCCAGATCAGGGTTCGCGATGAGCTGGACGGGTTGGTCCTGTCCATCCCCGAACGTCAGGGCTGATTTTTTTAAAAAGCATTTAGTTGTCGGATGGTTGCATCTGACAGCAAAACTCTATTCGGGCATGATTGCAGGCGTGGTTGCTTCATAGCCGCGCAAGGGATTTTGCGGCATGAAGAAAAAGACGGCAAGGGCTGCAATCAGCATGATGCCTGAGGCCAGAAATATGATTGAAAACGATCCATGCGAGCCTGAAATTCCCGCTGTAGCCATGCCTTGACCAGTCATGCCTTCACCAGCCAGCGGAATATCATGGCCCAAAGCCAGCGCGCCAAGTGCGGCAACACCCAATGCACCACCCAGCGAGCGCAGGAATGTCAGCAGGCCTGTTGCAATGCCAAGGTCTTTTCTTTCAACCGCATTCTGCACGGAAACGGTCGTAACCGGGAAGATTGTACCAACGCCGATACCGACAATGGTGGTGGCGACTTCAACCGCCAGAAGACCGGCAGTGTCGGCAATATAAGCAAGAATGCCAAGACTTATGACCGAACCGGCAATCCCCAACTGGGCAATGCGTTTATAATTCTGGACGCGCGGAACAAGGCGTCCGCTTATACCGGCGCCCAGCGTTGTGCCCAGCAAAAGCCCGAACATCGCCAGGCCCGCATCACCTGGTGACAGCGCCAGCGTGGTCTGCAAGTAAACCGGAAGATAGACTGCAAGCCCGATGCTGCTTGCCTGTATCAGGAACATTGTTACCGTTCCGGCCAGCACGATGCGATTGCCCAGCACCTCCAGTGAAACCAGAGGTTCTTTGGCTCGCTGAAGCCTGAAGCCAAACAGGAACCAGAAAATGCCTGATCCCGCCATCAATGCCAGGATGTGCAAAGAGGTCCAGGCATAGGTGTTGCCACCCCAGTTAACGGCCAGCAGCAGCAAGGACGTGGCGATAATGAGCAACACTGCGCCCCAGCCATCGATATAGTGTCTGGTTCCGCTGACAGCGAGTTTTTTCAAAGGCTTGTTGATAACAGCAAGGGCAATAAGGCCCAGCGGCAGGTTGATCCAGAAAATGAGCGACCAGTGCAGATGCTCGGCAAATCCACCCCCCAGCAAGGGTCCGGCGATGCTGGCAACAGCCCATGTGCCGGAAATCCATGCCGCATAGCGGGCGCGCTCCAGCGGTGGCACGAGGTCGCCAATGACTGTTTGCGTCAAGGCAAACAACCCGCCGCCGCCAAGGCCCTGAATCGCACGCCCGATGATCAGGATCAGCATGTTCGGGGCCAGTGCGCAAATGATGGAGCCGGTCAGAAAGATAAGAATTGCCGAGAAAATAATGGGTCGGCGTCCATAAATATCCGACAGTTTTCCATAGAGCGGGGCGACTGCCGTGGCGGTCAGCAGATAGGCGGTCACTACCCAGGGCAGATATTCAGCATGGCCAAGTGCTGCCGCCATGGTTGGCATGGCTGGTGCGACGATGGTTTGATCAAGCGCCGCCAACAGCATGGACAAAAGCACACCGCCGATAATGACGTTCTTTTCACTGTCTTTCAGTGAAAAGCCAGGCGCGGCCTCTTGCAGCCGCCTGCTGGTTGGCTGGTCCATTATCATGCGTCTCCGGTTGGATACCCAAACTATGCGCGGCGTAAAAACTCAACTTTGCCTGACTGCCTTGTTCAGCCCTTTGCTGCGTTAAGGCAAGAGGTGCGCAAGCCTGTTTTCAAAATTTATGCCTTTAACACGATCAAATTCGATCCGGGTGTGGTTGTCTCTGGCTTCACCTTGGGTTACCCCGGCATTCGAGGCAATAAAAAGCACGCATTCGCCACAGGTTGAACGGCAGATATATGGCAAAGTGGCATCTGGCGCATGGTCGCCAAATCGAACTTGGAAAAAGCTCCGTAGTCATGGGCATTTTAAACGTGACCCCCAACAGCTTTTCGGATGGGGGGCGCTATGCTGCGCCTGACAAGGCGCTGATACAGGCCCGCACAATGGTCGCGCAAGGTGCGGCAATCATCGATGTGGGAGGCGAATCCACCGGCCCCAAAGCTGCTCCCGTCACGGCGCTGGAAGAACAAAGGCGTATTGTGCCGGTCATTGAGGCGCTGTCTGCGCTTGATAGCGTGCTTGTCTCTGTCGATACCTACAGAGAAGAGACGGCGCGGCTGGCGGTGAAGGCAGGCGCGCATATCGTCAATGATGTCTGGGGGCTTCAGAAAGAGCCGGGCATTGCTGCGGTGGCGGCAGAGGCTGGCGCCGGGCTGGTCATCATGCATACGGGCCGGGACCGCAAAAAACATGCCGATGCCCTAAAAGACCAGTTTTTGTTTTTGCGCCACTCGCTGGATATTGCCCGTAAAGCTGGCATTGATGACAGGCAGATCGTGCTGGACCCGGGGTTTGGTTTTGCCAAGGAAACACCGGCAGATAATATTGAATTGATGGTGCGATTTGAAGAATTGCACGCACTGGGCTTTCCGCTCTTGGCGGGCACATCGCGTAAACGCTTTATCGGTGCAATCACCGGCCGTGAAGACGCGCTGCAGCGAGATGCGGGAACCGCAGCCACCAGCGCTATCCTGCGCCTGAAGGGAGCCGCGCTTTTTCGTGTCCACAATGTCGCAATCAATGTGGATGCTCTGGCTGTTGCGGATGCTATTGTCGCGCATCGCTCTGGTTTGGCAGCTCATTTGGAAGACTAGAATATGTATATTATTCGCATGAAAAACTGTGCTTTTTTTGCACGCCATGGTCTGCTGGATGAGGAAGAGCGCCTCGGCCAGCGTTTTTATGTCGATGCGGTGCTGCATGTTGAGCCAGGCACAATGCTGGAATCGGTTTCGATGAACGAGACCGTGGATTATGGCGTCGCCTTTGAGGTGATTGAGGAAATTGTGACCGGTCGTCGGCATTTTCTGATCGAGACGCTGGCCTATGAGGTTGCCAAAGCCCTTGCCGCGCGCTTTCCCCAAATCCGGCATTCAGAAATTACAGTGCGCAAGCCCAATGCACCGGTTCGCGGCGTTCTCGATCATGTCGAGGTGAGTGTTGCCTGGCCTCAATAAGCGCGTTTTTTTAAGTCTTGGCGGCAATCTCGGCGACCCGGAACAATCCATGGCTGCCGCCCTTGTCGCCCTTGATGCGCATGCGTCTGTGCAGGTGGTCAATGTCTCGTCGCTTTATCGCACCCGGCCATGGGGCAGGCTGGATCAGCCTGATTTTTTAAATGCTGCGGCCGAGCTTTCAACCGTGTTGCAGCCGTTGCCATTCTTGAAACTGTGCCTTGAGACAGAGCGCAAATTAAAACGTGTGCGTCAGGAGCGCTGGGGCCCGCGCCTGATCGACATCGATATTTTGATGTTTGACGATTGCATCATTCAGGAAGCGGGACTGGAAATCCCGCACCCGCGGATGCTGGAGCGCGCCTTTGTGCTGGCGCCGCTGGCCGAGCTTGCGCCTGATCTGGATACAGGCGGCAAGCCGGTTAGTCAAAGATTGGCAAAGATGGATATTTCCGGTGTCGAGCGGCTGGATTCAGGCCGCAACTGGTGGCGTAATTAGCGCATTTCTTGTTTTCACAGAAACGGATGAAATGTTCTAAATTCAGCCAGCAAAGCCGCCGCCATCGAGAAACATCTGTTCCTGTTCTGTCGTTTTACGCCCAAGCGGGCCGTTGCGATGGGGAAAACGGCCAAAACGCTCGATAATGTCGTAATGATCCACCGCATATTTCAAATAGCTGGCCGCATTGGCCTCGTGCAGATCAACCGAGCGCTTCTGGTCGTCCATATTTTCCGAATGCTCATAGGGCAGATAAAAGAACACGCGAATCTGTTCATCGACAGCCATGTCATGCCCGGCCTTGATGGCTTGCGTCGCGTAATGGCGCGCCAGAGAATCGGTGGCAAACATATGGCCGGTGCCGCGAAAGCAATTGCGCGGAAACTGATCGAGCAGGATCATGAGGGCAAGTGCGCCTTCTGCATCATCCAGCCAATGGCCCAGTTCACAGCGCGCCGCAGCATAGTGCAGATCAAGAAAACGTGAGCGGAATTCACGATCAAAAGCATCGTTTTTGGCAAACCATGCTTCAGGTCCGGCCTCACGCCAGAAATCTGTGACGCTGCGCGGATCTATGGTTGAAATATCCATCTCGATTCCTTTTGTTTTGGGCTTTTGAGTTTAAGCAAAAAATCAATCGCGCAAAATCATGCGGTCGCCGCGCACATCAAAGCCCGATAGCGAGCCAATAAAATTCATGCCAAGCAGGCTTTGCTGAAGCGCGCCGGGTGCGGCGACAAGCACAGGCAGATTGCGGCGTGTGATATTGCCAATAGTGATGTCATCGACCCGTATGGCTGCGGCATTTGCCGTGCCGTTGGCGGTTGAAACCTGCACCGTGTAATGCAGGGATTGAGGATCAAAACCGATAGCGCGCGCAGCTTCGGAACTGAGCACGGTGGTGGTGGCGCCTGTGTCAATGATGGCCTGCACTGGCTTGCCGTTGACTTCCATACGCACTGCGAAATGACCATTGCGCCCTTTATCCAGCACTACGGTGGCGCGACCATCCTCAAGTCCGAGCATCAAAGGGCTGCCGGGGATAAGGCCAGCGGTGATGCGGCTGCCAAAATCCTGTATTTCATAGCGGTATTGGTAGCCTGCCACCAGCGCCAGCACGATCAGAACCCACAGACCAAGACTGCGCGCCATTTCACTTACGCGGTGGCCGGAGCCCAGCAGCCCTGCGCCAATGACAGTGGCCAGTATGCCCAACCAGATCAGATTGGCAAAATCCTCATTGAGAAAGCCAAGCGTTGTGCCCGATTGAGTGTTGAACATCAAAATAAGTGCGGCGCCGGCGATGATGGCCAATATGATCCACAGCATACGACTCATTTGGACGTTTCCGCACGTTCGCGTGCCAGGCGGGCGCGATATGTTTCGCGCCGGGGCTTACGCTCAACCGTTTCAAGCCGGGCGGAAAGTTCTGCCATGATTTGGCTGCGCTGTTGCCCGGTGAAAGAAACCCAATTTGAAATTTCGTTTTGCGTGCGACCGCAGCCGAAGCAATAGCCGGTTTTCAAATCTATTGAACAGACAAGGATGCAAGGCGATTCGATTGCCGTCATGATTGCTTTCTATTCTCTTTTGAATGGGAAGCGTATTTCTTCCACATGGTGCACCCTGCCTGTCGATGCAAGCCTTTCTGCTTGCGTCGCTTCATTGTACGGATTGCGTCGTTTTGGCAGTGGCAGTTGTCAGCAAGATGGGAGAGGGCTATGCGAACGACAGATTTGCAAGGTGGAGCCGGTTCCCATGGTCAGCGCATTGCCATTTGATGATTTTCGCACCCTTTTTGACAGGTTGCCCGAACCTGACGAGATAATTGAAAAAGATATTCGCAAGATTTTTTCCAGGGCAACTCTGGCGCAAGGCCCGCTTGGGCAGATGGAAGATATGGCTGCGTGGTTTGCCAGTTGGACAGAGCGCCCGCGCCCGCAGGTAATGCGCCCTCTGGTGGCCATTTTTGCCGGAACCCATGGTGTGGCGGCGCATGGGGTTTCGCCGCGTCCTGTTACAGCCACACAAGAGGCCGTGGAATTATGCACGGCCGGTGGTGCAGCCATCAACCAGATCTGTCTGACCTATGATCTGGGCCTAAAAGTGTTTGATCTGGCGCTGGATTTGCCAACGGGCGACATTATTGCTGAACCGGCACTGGATGAGCGCGGCTGTGCGGCCACCATGGCCTTTGGCATGGAAGCCATTGCCGGTGGTGCAGACCTGCTTTGCCTTGGTGATATGGGGGTTGGCAATACAACTGTGGCCGCTACTTTGCTGGCGGCATTGTTTGGCGGGCAGGGGCGCGATTGGGTTGGTGCGGGAAGTGGCGCCGATGAAGCAGGCATTGCGCGTAAAATACAGATTGTCGATCAGGCGCTGGAGCTTCACGGGCCTTATCTTGATGATCCGCTGGAGGCGCTGGCGCGTGTTGGCGGTCGCGAATTTGCAGCCATTGCAGGGGCAATTCTGGCCGCGCGCATGGAGCGTATTCCGGTTTTGATCGATGGTTTTGCGGCCATTGCTGCCGCAGCCGTTCTGCACAAGGTCAAACCCGGCGCGCTTGACCATTGCCTTGTAGCCAGCCTGTCACCGGAGCCGGGGCATGAGCGGGCACTGGCGTTTTTAGGTATGAAGCCGGTGCTTGATCTGGGGATTGGCCATGGGCAGGCTGTGGGGGCGGCCCTTTGCGCCGGATTGGTCAAAGCCGCAACGCAGATGGCCTCAGGCATGGCAGTAGCGTAACAACGTAATAATAAAGTTGGAATCTACCATCTGGAATTGGCGGCAAGCGCAGTTGGAAAGGCGGCCTGCTCTTCCATGACGCGCGCCGGCGGGAAGATGGCGATTGCTTCTGCCCCTTCGCGCAATTGGGAATGCAGTTCAAATGTGCCGCCATGCAGGGCGATCAGCCCCTGTATGATGGGCAGCCCCAGACCGGTTCCCTGTTCAGCGCTCTTGATGGCGATCGCGCCCTGACCAAAGGCCGACAGGACGACGGAAAGTTCGTCGGGTGCAATGCCGGGGCCATTATCCTTCACCGAAATATATTGCCCGCCACCAGCCGTCCAGCCAACACGAATGCGAATTTCTCCACCAGAAGGTGTAAACTTGATGGCATTTGAGAGAAGGTTCAGCAAAATCTGGCGAATGGCGCGCTCATCGGCAAACAGATACGGCAATGCCTGCTCATAATCCTGAATGATCTGGATGTTTTTATTGTGCGCCCGCAGTTCCACCATATGGCAGCAGTCGCTGGCCACCCGGGCCAGATCGACCGGCTCTTCCTGAAGCTGATAGCGTCCGGCCTCGATGCGCGACAGGTCAAGAATTTCATTGATGAGATTAAGCAGATGCTGACCGGACTGGTGGATGTCGCTGGCATAATCCTTATAGGTTGTGTTGCCCACCGGTCCTAAAACCTCTTTGGCCATGACTTCGGAAAAACCGAGAATGGCGTTGAGCGGCGTGCGCAATTCATGGCTCATGGTCGCAAGAAACCGTGACTTGGCCATATTGGCCTCTTCGGCGTGGTAGCGGGCTTCATCAGACATGGATTTGGCGGTTTCCAGATCAACGATGAGCGAATCCTTTTCCGAGCGGAAGAAAAGCAGCATGAGATTTGAGCGCTGCAGGTGATGGGCAATATAAGACAGGAAGGGCAGGGCGATGATCAAAAGTCCAAGCATCATCATCTGGCTGACAGGCATCGGCCAGCCGAAAGCATAGGCAATTGCAGCTATGGGCAGGATAAAGGTGGCCAGCAAGGCCCCTTTGAGAGAAGAGGTTATGAGTGCCGTGATGGCCATGGCCACAAGCAATATAACAGCCTGTAGGATGGGAAACTGACCCGCAGCACAAGATGGGCAATCCAGTATGGGAAAAACAACCCAGCCAAAGCCTGAAAGCGTGTGGGCAATCAAAAAATGCCGTTTTGTCCGGGCCGGATTGATAAGGGCGGGGTCAGTCTTGTTGACATGTCGGGCCTGCACCAGAACTGTCAGGTTGAACAGCAGGGCCAGACCGCCCCATGCCAGCATCTGATGGCCTGCGCCAAGAGCCATTGCCCCAAAACTTGCCAGAAGGATGAGACCCGGAAGATAAAAGGCACCATCGACCATGGCGTGTGCATGCAATTTCAGCATTTCACGGTCGAAATCGGGATTGCCTGCCTGCTGCGCCAGATGATCGCGGGCTTTGCGCACAGCACGGGCTACATCGCTGTTGCGATGCGGTTGGCGGCGGTCCACAATGTTCTTGTCCGCTGAAGTTGAGTGGTTCAACAGCATGAAAAGCTTCAATCTATGCAGCAGCATGAACAAGCGATAATAGGGCTGAATGTTTAAGACTTTGTTTGCCATATGACTATGCGTGTCCATCGTCTCCGGCCACGCCGCAAGCCGGTCCGGCACAGGTCGGCAAAGCGCAGCCCGACAAGGCGGTTTCTGGATTATGGCATGGCCTTTGCACTCTTTGCTGTGCTGGCTGTTGCTGTTTCATGGCTTGATCGGGAAAATATACGCATATCGCAAGGCACGGCCCGGATCGTTGACGGCGATTCCATCGAGCTTGATGGCCAGCGCATCCGTTTGCTTGGCATTGATGCGCCTGAATATCGGCAAAATTGCACCCGCAATGGACGCCAATATCCATGCGGAAAACAATCCCGCGCATTCCTGTTGCAATTGACCCAAAACAAGACCGTGACCTGTCGCGGCGCCAAAAATGATCAATATGGGCGCTTTCTGGCCAGTTGCGAGGCCGGGGGCGCAGATCTTAACCGCCTGCTGGTGGCTGAAGGCTGGGCGGTTGCCTATGGTGATTTTGAGGATGAAGAAAAGGCTGCCCGTAAAGGCAGGCGTGGCATGTGGGCTGGTGAATTTGAGCGGCCACGCCAATGGCGCGACCGGCAAAGCCGATGAGGCGAGCAAAAACCGGACCAGATGAGGCTTTGGCGCTGTTGACCCGGAAGGCAAGGGCCTGTCGCCTTTGCGTGGAAAATCCGATCGGCAAACCATTGCCGCATGAACCGCGCCCGGTTTTGACCCCGTCGTCAACAGCGCGCATTTTGATTGCCGGTCAGGCTCCGGGCACAAAAGTTCACTTGAGCGGCGTGCCCTTTACCGATGCCTCGGGGGATCGCTTGCGCATCTGGCTGGGGGTTGGTTGCGCAGAATTTTACGATTCGGATAAATTCGCCATCCTGCCAATGGGATTCTGCTTTCCGGGGCAGGATGCCAAAGGCAGCGATCTGCCGCCGCGCCGGGAATGTGCACCGGCATGGCGGCATGAATTGATGGCATTGATGCCGCAGGTCGACCTGATCCTGGCCGTCGGCCTTTATGCCCAGAAATGGCATATGGGACCGTTGCGTCAGCCATCATTGACAGAAACGGTGAAGGACTGGCGGGCAATCTGGCAAGCGCAAGGCCGGGTCAAGGTGCTGCCGATGCCGCATCCTTCCTGGCGCAATTTGGCCTGGCTGAAGCGTAATCCATGGTTTGAGAAAGAGTTTTTGCCTTTTCTGCAGGAAGAAATTCGTCAACGGATCGGGTGATGTATGAGAATAATTCACTCTTAATTGGCATGTAAGGCGGAATTTATTTCTTGTTTAATTCAGGATTCTGGCCGAGAACCGGACAGGATTTCTAAAGCGAGCCGCTCTTCATTTCAGAGGAGCCTGGCCCGCTTCAGGTCTTTGTTTTGCGCATGTCTTGATCCCGAAACTGGTTCCAGTTCGGGAGACGGGTTTTAAAGGGACTGCTGATGGACCGCCTCGACCGAAAAATTCTGCGCCTTTTGCAGGAAGATGCGACACTGGCTGTGGCCGATATTGCCAAAAGGGTGGGCCTGTCCACCACACCCTGCTGGCGGCGCATTCAAAAGCTGGAGGAAGAGGGCGTTATCAAACGGCGCGTGGCGCTGATTGACCCGGCAAAAGTGAATGTGCGCGTCAATGTGTTTGTCTCTATCCGCACCAAATCACACAACCATGAATGGTTGCTGAGGTTTTCAGAAGTGATTCAGGAATTTCCGGAAGTGGTCGAATTTTATCGCATGAGCGGCGATGTCGATTATCTTTTGCGGGTCGTGGTGCCTGATATTGCCGCCTATGACGCCTTTTACAAGCGCCTGATCGCCCGAATCGAGATTCATGACGTGTCCTCTGCCTTTGCCATGGAGCAGATCAAGAGCACGACAGAATTGCCGCTCAATTATATGGTTCTCGATAGGGAAACGGGCGATAGCGCTGGCTGACAAGACAGCTTTTAACCGCCTTTGTGCTTGCATCAGATGGTGTCATCTGATGCAAGCACAAAGGTTTTAAAGCGTGTCGCTTTTCTTTCAGATTCACGCGACCCGCTTTAAATCTTTATTTTTACGCATGTCTTTATCTCGAAACTGGTTCTCAAGTCTCGAGAGACAGGCTTTAGTTGCGGGCAAGTTTGCCCACGGGCTTTTCACCGACGCGCTTCAAATTCATGCCGATAACCGGCACGACCTGTTTATCGACCTTGACGGAAACGGTCACAATCATCGAATCATCATCGGGAATGCGCGCCTGCATCACGCCGTCGAGCTGTTTGCGGTTAATGGCAAAGACGACTTTGCGCGGGTCGACATTGCCAGCCACAATATCAAGCCCTTCCCCGGACGCGCCGCCCATGAAGGACCCCTTATAGCCGCTGCGCCCCTTATGCTCGACAATTGCCGTCATTTTCTGGGTGAAAACCCCAACACGGCAGGAGCCGTCAAGCGTCATGCCGGTTTTCAATTCAGGCGATGAACCTTGAAAGGAGCAGGTAAAACGGGTGCCCTTGTATTTGCCGGCAACGATTTCGCCCGGACCCGTCCATTTGCCTTCAACAGTCTGAAAAAACTGCTTGTCGCTTTCCCCGGCAAAGGCTGAGCCGGGAAGGCTGGCCATTGCCGTGACAGCCATCATCAATGGCAGCGTGGAAGACACGATTACGCTTTTCATCAAAACACCCGGCTACACATTATTTGAGAAAATCTCATATGGACCATGGGCAAGAATGGTTAACGGTTTCTCAAGGCCGGTCGACAAACTGACTTTTTGAACCAGATCAAGATTTTTCATGTTTCCAAACAAACAGATGAAGGGCTTCCATGAAATTATGGCCGATGGCGGTGCTGCAAAAGGTTGGACTTATCAACAAAACCCTTGTCACAGCTTTGTGTGAATAGGTGACTACAGGCTTGTGCGGCGCTCTTTCGGTGAATATATAGGCGCCAATCCTTGGGGGCTGTTGGGTGAGTCGAATGAAACAAAACCTTACTGCCGAATATGTGCCTTCTGATGACGAACCGTTCATGAGTGAGCGGCAGAAGTCTTATTTCCGCAACAAACTTGTTGTCTGGAAAAATGACATATTGCGCGAAGCGCGCGAAACGCTTGAAATCCTTCAGCAGGAAAACGCCAATCTTCCCGATCTTGCGGATCGTGCCTCTTCCGAGACTGACCGTTCTATCGAATTGAGGGCGCGTGATCGCCAGCGCAAGCTGATTTCAAAGATTGATTCGGCATTGCAGCGAATCGATGAAGGCACTTACGGCTATTGTGAAGAAACGGGGGATCCTATTTCCCTTAAGAGGCTTGATGCACGACCGATCGCGACCTTGTCGATCGAAGCGCAGGAACGCCATGAGCGTCGTGAAAAAGTCTATCGCGACGACTAAAAGCTATGCTCTGGGTTTTTCCGGAAACAGTAAAAAAGGCCGCGCCTGAAAGGACGCGGCCTTTTTATTATAAAATATTTTAACCTATCGCCTGGTGTTGGATAATTCGCCAAGCAGCCTCGACATTTCATCATCCGGTGTCGGTGCCGAAGCGGCCACATTGGGCGCCGGGTCACCAAGCGAGAGCGCCAGTTCATTGGCCAGCGAGGCATCGAGTGCTGCTTCTGACACCTGCATTCGCTGGTCGGGTGCAGGTATATTTGCCGATGGTGGTGTGGGCTGCGCCTGTTCAACAGGTTTTGCAGCAGGCTGTGGCGGCAAAGGCTGGGACTGGGCTTGCGTCTGGGGCTGGGGAGCAGCAACGCGCGCAGGGCGCTGAGGCGCAACCGGCGATATACGCGGCTGTGACGGTGGCTGGACTGGCCGGGGTTGCGGGGCAGGGGCTGGTGCTTGTGTCATCACCGGTTCTGTGCGCTTGGCTCCGGCCAACCGGATTTCGCGCTCGACCACCAGATCGGTGGGGCCGCCAATCAAGATAAGATGCTCTACATCGTCGCGGCGCACCAGAACCAGACGTCGGTGGCTGTCGATAGCTGTTGCGTCCATCACAGCCAGACGTGTCTTGCGATTGCGACCGCCCGAGATGAATGTGCCGAAATTCATGCGACGAATCATCTTGACGACGATCAGCAGCAGGATGAGCAGAACCAGCGCTGCAATGATCCACAAAATCACGGACCCATAGGCGCTATCAATAAATTCAGACATCGGTATCCCCGAATATAGCCGTAAAAAGAAAAAGACAGTAGAACGTGGCCTTGCCTCGCGACAAGCAACCTTTTTGGTTTCTGCGCCATCAGATGGAGAAACGGCCATCAAAAGGCGCGATTAAAATGCTCCAGAGTTGCTCCTTGCGGCTTTTCGGGGCAAGGAGAGGAGCGGATAACCAGCTTGAACCGATTGCCGCATGTCTTTTAGAGCATTTTGTGAGTACAGACGGAATCGTCTGGCGTCGCAGAAATGCGGCTAAAACAAGAGATTAGAGCATTTCATCCGTTTCCATAAAAACAAGAAATGCTCTAAAAGTAAAAATCACTTTTGAGGTGAAGATATGCGTAAAAACAGGGTATGAGAGCATTTTGCTGTCGGATGGAATCATCTGACGTCGTACAAATGAAGATAAAACAAGAGCTTAGAGTATTTCGTCTCTTTTTTTATGGAAACATGAAATGATCTGAAGCCTCAATTGCGAATCTGAAAGATCGCAGCAGGCTTTGAGACAGAAGTCGTTAAGCAGGGGGCAAATGGCCAAGGAAGTGCGCGGCGATTTCTATCCGGTGCCGATGGTAGATCAGAATATGCGACCGGGGACGGTCGCGCGCCTGATCATTTTCATTCTTGTTCTCATCATCTCGGCCGTGCTGTTTGGGCTGTTTCGGGAACGTTTCGGCGATCCGTTCCTGCTTGGAATGCTGGGCGTTCTGGCGATGATCGGCGTCGGGTTCTTGTTCGCCACAGCCATGGGCTTTGTCCAGATCGCCCCGCGCTCGACCGGAGACGAGCTTTCCAAGGCTTTTGTCGATTCCATGGCGCAGGGCCTTGTTGTTACAGATGTGAAAAACCGCATCATCTATGCCAACCGGGCCTATGCTGACATGACGGGCGCAACCTCTGCTGCTGATGTGCGCACGGTTGAGGGGCTGTTGTCGGATATGCCTGAGGCTTCGCCTGTGATTCACAGGCTGGTATCCGGTCTGCGCGATGGCCAGCAAGGTGATGGCGAGTTTCGCCTGGGGCAGGCCATTCGTCCCGGGTCTGGTTCGGCCGCAGATCCCGGCGCTCACTGGTATCGGGTGCAGGCCCGTTCATTTCGTATGCCGGGGCAGCGCCAGCCGCTGAATGCGTGGAAACTGGCCGATATTTCACGCGAACGTGAAGAGCAGGAACGCTTTTTCCTCGATCTGCAAAAGGCCATTGATCACCTTGACAATGCACCTGCCGGTTTCTTTTCCACCGATCAGGAAGGCCGGGTTACCTATATAAATGCCACGCTGGCCGGATGGCTGGGCATTGATCTGGCAAGTTTTACGCCCGGATCGGTGTCCTTGTCTGATTTCGTGGCGGGAGATGGCATGGCGCTGGTCAATTCGGTCCGCCCCGAACCTGGAAAAGTGCGCAATGCCGTCATCAATTTTGACCTTACCACGATGAAGGGTGAGGCGCTGCCGGTGCGGTTCTTGCATCGGGTAACCGCGACAAAGGATGGCCATGTGGGGCCTGCCCGCACCATCGTTTTGAACCTGAATGAAGGCGAGGACGCTTCTGCTGATTTGCGCGCTTCGGAAGTCCGTTTCACACGCTTCTTCAATTCCACGCCCATGGCGATTGCCGGTGTTGATAAGGAAGGCAGGATCTTGCGCACCAATGCGCCATTTCTGTCCCTGTTCGGCTCTGAGGTGGATCGTGATGCGCTGGACCGGCGCGTCAGGCTGGACACCGTCATTTGCGAGCGTGACCGGCCGGCCTTTGCGGCTGCGCTGGAAAAAGCGCGTCAGCGGCAAGCCGATATTGCGCCGATCGATACCATGCTGCCAGGCAATGAGGAGCGCCATATTCGCTTTTACGTCAATGCGGTTGCCGATGGCGACGGGGCAGAAGAGGCAGCCATCGTTTACGCCGTTGATACGACCGAGCAAAAGGCGCTGGAAGCGCAGATGGCGCAAAGCCAGAAGATGCAGGCGGTGGGCCAGTTGGCTGGCGGCATTGCCCATGATTTCAACAATGTTTTGACAGCCATAATCATGGCGTCGGACCTGTTGCTGACAAATCATCGCCCATCCGATTCGTCCTTCCCCGACATCATGAATATCAAGCAGAACGCCAACCGCGCCGCCTCGCTGGTGCGCCAATTGCTGGCCTTCTCGCGCAAGCAGACGCTGCGCCCCGAAGTGCTGACCCTGACGGATGTTCTGGCTGACTTGCGCATGTTGCTGGCGCGCCTGATTGGCAATGATATCAAGCTGCAAATTGATCATGGCCGCGACCTGTGGCCGGTCAAGGTCGATATTGGCCAGCTTGAGCAGGTGATCGTCAATCTTGCCGTTAATGCGCGTGATGCCATGCCCGAAGGCGGCGCGTTAACAGTGCGCACCCGTAATGTGACCGAAGACGAGGCCAAGGCCTTCCAGTATCGTGAACTGGAAGCAAGTGACTATGTGCTGGTCGAGATCGAGGACAATGGCAGCGGCATTCCCCCCGATATATTGAAAAAGATTTTTGAACCTTTCTTCACGACCAAGGATGTGGGCAAAGGCACGGGCCTTGGTCTTTCCATGGTTTACGGCATCATCAAGCAAACCGGCGGCTTTATCTTCTGCGATTCGGAAGTGGGCAAGGGTACGGTTTTTCGCATCTTCCTGCCGCGCTATATGCCCGAAATTGTGGCGCAACCCGCAGCAGATACAGAGCAGAAAATTCTGACTGGAGATGCAGATAGCCAAAAAATTGCTGCGCCGGTCAAGGTCGTCGATACTGTCAAAGACCTTTCAGGTTCGGCAACAGTTCTGCTTGTCGAAGATGAAGATGCGGTGCGCATGGGCGGCGTGCGTGCGCTGACCTCGCGCGGCTATACGGTGCATGAGGCATCATCGGGTGTCGAGGCGCTGGAATTGTTTGCTGAGCTTGATGGCAAGGTGGATATTGTCGTCTCCGATGTCGTCATGCCTGAAATGGATGGGCCAACCTTGCTGGGCGAATTGCGCAAGCGCCAGCCTGACATCAAGTTTGTGTTTGTCTCCGGCTATGCCGAGGATGCATTTGCCAAAAATCTGCCTGAAGATGCACAGTTTGGTTTTCTGCCCAAGCCGTTTTCGCTCAAGCAATTGGCAACCGTGGTCAAGGAAGTTCTGGAAGCCTGAACCGCGCAAGTTCTGTTTAAAGCTGTCTCCCGAAACTGCTTTCGGGAGGCAGCTTTATTTTTTGGTGCAGGTCGCTGCCGTGAAGGAAGCTTGTGCATGGCGCATGATGATGTCGAAAGAGGCGTTTTCCGGGTCGCGTGATGTGACTTGCGTCAATGAAATGCTGTTGCCGCCGGAGGTAAAACCGCCCAATGGCCCCAGCCAGGCAATCTCGCCATTGCTTTCAAGCTGATAATTATAGCCCTGCTGCGCCACCGGGAAATAGCTTGGTGGCGTATAGACATTGCCCTTGATGGTGATGGCGCCAAGGTTGAGAAACAGCCCCAGAAGATAGACCTCACAATGATAAAGACCATCAGGCAGGCGTGTGCCGGCATGTGCTGACCCAACCAGTGTGCAGGCCATGAAGAAGCTGACGATGAGCGGCAGAACGGTTTTGACGCCCCTTTTGTGGGCCTTGTTTTCAATTGGCAGTGCTTGGTTTCTCCCCAAAAAAACATCCTTTTCCATACGCTCTCAATCTCAAAATTGCTTTTCAGACTGGCGACAGATTTTGAATTATACCGGCTTCTTGCCATGAGGGCGATAGCGCCTGTCATGCAAACTTAAGAGCCGGTTTTGAGATAAAGACATGTGTATAAACAAAGGCTTAAGGTGGATCAGGAAATGCTTTAGAAAAGAAATTACAACCATTGCGTGTATATGTAGAAATAGTGTACCATTAGAAGAAATATCTGTTCCACGTTCAACCTGTTCATGATCCGGGCAATTGGCGAGGAGGAGTGATGGAGCGTTGTCTGGAAGATCATCAAAAAAGGCGGCTCACAGAGCCTGATGATATTTTGATGGCAATCAGGATTTTGAAGTCTCGGGGCTGCCATGAAGATGACATGCTCACAGAGATTACACGTGTCTTTTATGTTGATCTGGACCTCTATCAGGAAGTTCTGGAGCAGGTGCGCTCGGTCTGAATGTTTTCAGCAATTTGTGGGGTTGATCCGGCATTCTCTTGAATGGTGAGGTCAAATGAGGCATGACCGCCTATCATGACGCACCCGCTTGACCATCTCGTTTTGCCTACAGCCAGTCTTGAGGTGGCTCGTGCCCGGCTTTCTCTGCTTGGCTTTACAGTTTCTGCGCGTGGCAAGCATCCGTTCGGGACAGAAAATTGCTGCGTCTATTTTCCTGACGGCACATTTGTCGAACCGCTTGCCGTTACCGATCAGGATGCAGCCGATGCTGCAGTGATTGCCGGAAATGTCTTTGTGGCGCGTGACCGTCTCTACCGTGAAAAATTTGGACCCGAAGGCTTTTCGGCCGTGGTTTTTACCAATCTCGATGCCGATGAGGATCATCGTCGCTATGTCGGGGCTGATATTTCCGCTGGGGACCGGCTGGATTTTTCAAGGCCGTTTGTCGATGCTTCCGGCCAAAGCGATACGGTTTCATTCCGTCTGGCCTTTGCTGCCCTGCCGCAGATGCGTGAAAATTTCGTCTTTGCCTGTGAAAAGGCGAACGCACTGAATATTGATCGCGCAGCACTTGAAACTCACGCCAATGGGGTTGTTGCAATCACGCAAATCATCGCAATTGCATCCGAGCCTGCAAAAATGATGCATTTTTTGGGCATTGCAGCAGCAGAAGCGACATGTGAATCAGATCACCGGCTCAATTTGCCCAATGCGCAGATCGTGGTGATGACTCCGGCCCGTTATGCTGAAAAATTCGGCCTTGCCTGTCATGAGGACAACAATTTTGGCTTTGCGGCCATAGTCATGGCTGTTGCCGATAGGCAAGCTGCGCGCCGCCATCTTGTATCAGCCGGTATCAATCACGAAATACGCGATCAACGCATCATCATTGCGCCAGCGCCCGGACAAGGGGCGGCTTTCATCTTTGAGGAACAGTCATGACTAAGCCTGCTGCTGCTGTAAAAGCCGGTGCTGTAACTTTTGCCAATAATGCGCCGCTGGTTCTGATTGCCGGTCCTTGTCAGTTGGAAACACGCCAGCATGCTTTCGATATGGCGGGTGCGTTGAAGGAAATGACCGAAAAGCTCGGCATCGGCCTTGTTTACAAAACCAGCTTTGACAAGGCCAACCGCACCTCGCTTGGTGGTCAGCGCGGAGCCGGACTGGAAGCTGCGCTGCCGATTTTTGATGATATTCGCAAGGAGTTTTCGCTGCCGCTGCTGACCGATATTCACACGCAAGAACAATGCGCCATTGTCGCGCCGCATGTGGATATTCTGCAAATTCCCGCCTTTCTTTCGCGCCAGACTGATTTGCTGATTGCAGCGGCCCGCACTGGCAAGGTGGTGAATGTCAAGAAAGGCCAGTTTCTGGCGCCCTGGGACATGAAGAATGTGGTCGCCAAACTTGTGGAATCGGGCAATTCCAATGTGTTGGTGACCGAGCGTGGTGCATCCTTTGGTTACAATATGCTGGTATCGGATATGCGTTCCTTGCCGATCATGGCGGAACTTGGCACGCCGGTTATTTTTGACGCCACCCATTCCGTGCAGCAGCCGGGCGGGCAGGGCGGCTCCTCCGGGGGCGAGCGCCGCTTTGTCGAAACGCTGGCGCGTGCGGCTGTGGCGGTCGGTGTGGCCGGTGTGTTTATTGAAACCCATCAGGACCCGGATAATGCGCCTTCCGACGGACCCAATATGGTGCCGCTGAAAGATATGCCAAGGCTGCTTGAAAAGCTTATGGCCTTTGATGCCATTGCCAAGATTTGACACTTTTGTTCTGGAGATTGTCCCGGTAAAGCGATTGCCTTTTGGGGCGCGCATTGGCTATGACGAGGCTCATTTTGTCTATAACCGGAACGAGGATTTCAAATGACCGCTATTGTTGATGTTGTAGGCCGGGAGATACTCGACAGCCGGGGCAATCCGACCGTCGAGGTTGATGTGGTTCTCGAAGATGGCTCGATGGGCCGCGCTGCCGTGCCGTCAGGGGCTTCGACCGGGGCGCATGAGGCGGTGGAACTGCGCGATGGCGGGCCGCGTTATCTTGGCAAGGGTGTAGAAAAAGCCGTTGAGGCTGTTAATGGCGAGATTTTTGAAGCCATTGGCGGTCTTGAGGCGCAAGACCAGATCCATATAGACCAGACCATGATTGAACTGGATGGCACGCCAAACAAGAGCCGTCTGGGGGCTAATGCCATTTTAGGGGTTTCGCTGGCTGTCGCCAAGGCTGCTGCCGAAGCCTCCGGCCTGCCGCTCTATCGTTATGTGGGTGGCGCGCAGGCGCATGTCCTGCCGGTGCCGATGATGAACATCATCAATGGCGGCGCCCATGCCGATAACCCGATTGATTTTCAGGAATTCATGATCATGCCGGTCGGCGCCTCCTCGATCCGCGAGGCGGTGCGCTGGGGGGCGGAAGTGTTTCATACGCTCAAGACGAGCCTGAAGGATGCGGGCCATAACACCAATGTCGGTGATGAAGGTGGGTTTGCGCCCAATTTGAAAAGCGCGCAAGCTGCCCTTGATTTCGTTGTGGCCGCCATTGAAAAAGCCGGTTTCAAGCCGGGTGATGACATGGCGCTGGGGCTGGATTGTGCAGCAAGCGAATTCTTCAAGGATGGCAATTACGTCTATGAAGGCGAGAACAAGACCCGTGATCCCAAGGCGCAGGCCAAATATCTGGCGAAGCTGGCGGCTGATTACCCCATCATCTCGATTGAAGACGGTATGGCCGAAGATGACTGGGACGGTTGGAAATATCTGACTGAGCTGATCGGCAAGCAGGTGCAGCTTGTTGGTGATGATCTGTTTGTGACCAACTCAGCCCGCCTTCGTGATGGCATTCGCATGGGCGCTGCCAATTCGATCCTCATCAAGGTCAATCAGATCGGCACTTTGACCGAAACGCTGGATGCGGTGGAGACGGCGCATAAGGCAGCCTATACGGCGGTGATGTCACACCGCTCGGGTGAGACGGAAGATTCCACCATTTCCGATCTGGCGGTCGCCACCAATTGCGGACAGATCAAGACCGGTTCGCTGGCGCGCTCTGACCGCACCGCCAAATACAACCAGCTTATCCGTATTGAGGAAGCGCTTGGCCGGCAGGCCCGCTATGCCGGCCGCTCCATCCTCAAGGGATAATGGTGCGGATCAAGGACAAGAATTGCATGAAAAGGGCGGGGTAACCCGCCCTTTTTCATGATCAAGAACCGTGTGAGTGTAACTGTCCATTAAGCACAATCGGCGACAAGTAAGGAGAAAAGGAAATCCGGTCACGCCATGTGGACACGTCAATATAAGCAGAGAAAAACAGGTCGGCTGATTGTTCCGGCCCTGTGTGCGGCTTTTGTCGCTTATTTCAGCTTCCATGCCTATCATGGCCAGTATGGCATCAATTCGCATGAGCGGATGAAGGAGCAGGCAGGCTTTTTGCAGGCGCAGCTTGATCAATTGCAGGCTCAGCGTCAGGAGCTTGAGCGGCGGGTGCGCTTGCTGCATGACGGGTCTTTGGAAAAAGACATGCTGGATGAACTGGCGCGAAAGGCTCTGAATATGTCTTCGCCTGATGAAGTGATCATCATGATACGCTGATAATTACGATTAACTGAAATCAAGTTAATCATTATAATTTTCAATAAAAATAAAAACTTAGCTGCATATCAGCCATGCATTTTCTGCATGGCGTAATGAAAACAGGCATGATAGTTTTCCCTGAAGCTCAAGGGCGCGCTGATCATTCTGGAATGATCGGGCCGCTCCGGGCTGTGATTTAACAGGCATGATCTTGTTTTGAAAAAACCTGCAATTTTTCGAGATTATGCTTTAAATGGCGGGGGGAGGGTGTCTCCCGCAAGTCCGACAAGAGACGTTCACGTCAAAAGACGTTTACAGGGAGAAGTGCATGGCCACCACAGCCAGAAAAGCGCCTGCCAGATCGAAGGGTGATGCAAAGTCATCCAATTTGGTCGCGCCCAAGCCAGCAGAATTTGACAAGGAGCAGGAGCTTGCGGCCTATCGGCAGATGCTGCTGATCCGGCGCTTTGAAGAAAAAGCAGGTCAGCTCTATGGCATGGGCTTCATTGGCGGTTTCTGCCATCTTTATATCGGGCAGGAAGCGGTTGTTACCGGCATAAGAATGGCGATGCAGGATGGTGATCAGATGATCACCGCCTATCGTGATCATGGGCATATGCTGGCCATGGACATGTCACCGCGCGGCGTGATGGCCGAGCTGACCGGTCGGCAGGGTGGCTATTCCAAGGGCAAGGGCGGCTCCATGCACATGTTCTCCAAGGAAAAGAGGTTTTATGGCGGCCATGGCATTGTTGGCGCGCAGGTGCCGCTGGGCACCGGCCTGGCCTTTGCCAACCGCTATCGTGAAAACAGCAATGTTTCGCTGACTTTTTTCGGCGATGGCGCCTCCAATCAGGGGCAGGTTTATGAAAGCTTCAACATGGCGGCCCTATGGAAGCTGCCGGTGGTCTTTATTATTGAAAACAACCGCTATGCCATGGGAACTTCGGTGACCCGCTCATCGGCCGAGACGGATTTTTCCCAGCGTGGTGCGTCTTTCAAGATTCCGGGCGTCAAGGTGGACGGGATGGATGTGCGGGCGGTCAAATCCGTATCCGACATGGCGCTGGAATGGTGCCGTAGCGGCAATGGGCCGATCATTCTGGAAATGAACACCTATCGTTATCGTGGTCACTCCATGTCTGATCCGGCCAAATACCGGTCGAAGGAAGAAGTGCAGAAAATGCGCTCCGAGCATGACCCGATCGAGCAGGTCAAGGCGCGTCTTCTGGAAAAGAAATGGGCCGATGAGGACGAGTTGAAAATCATCGACAGGCAAGTCCGCGATATTGTCGCTGATGCGACCGAGTTTGCGCAAAATGATCCTGAGCCGGCAGAATCCGAGCTCTGGACAGATATTGTTCTTTAAGGGGAGAGAGCACATGCCGATTGAAATTCTCATGCCTGCGCTCTCGCCCACCATGGAAGAGGGCAATTTGTCGAAATGGGTCAAGAATGAAGGTGACAAGGTCGCGCCGGGCGATGTGATTGCTGAAATCGAGACCGATAAGGCGACCATGGAAGTCGAAGCGGTCGATGAGGGCGTGCTGGGCAAGATTCTGGTTCCTGCCGGTAGCGAAGGCATCAAGGTCAACACCCCCATTGCCGTCCTGCTGGAAGATGGCGAAAGTGCTGATGATATTGGCAACAAGGCTGCTCCTGCTGCAAAGGTGAAGTCTGAGGTCGAGGCAGCCTCGGAAGCAAAACAGCCCGCGCCTGTATTTGCTGCGCCACAGGCAAAAATTGCTGCTGATCCCGACATTCCTGCTGGCACGGAAATGGTGTCAACCACGGTGCGTGAAGCGCTGCGCGATGCCATGGCTGAAGAAATGCGCCGCGATGCGGATGTTTTTGTCATGGGTGAAGAGGTTGCCGAATATCAGGGCGCCTACAAAATCACACAAGGGCTGCTTCAGGAATTCGGGGAGCGCCGAGTTGTCGATACGCCCATTACCGAACACGGGTTTGCCGGTGTTGGCGTGGGGGCGGCTTTTGCCGGTCTGAAGCCGATTGTGGAATTCATGACCTTCAACTTCGCCATGCAGGCCATTGACCAGATCGTCAATTCGGCAGCAAAAACGCTTTATATGTCGGGTGGCCAGATGGGCGCGCCGATTGTGTTTCGTGGTCCCAATGGGGCCGCAGCACGTGTGGCGGCCCAGCATTCGCAATGTTATGCGGCCTGGTATAGCCATATTCCGGGCCTGAAAGTGGTGATGCCCTATACGGCGGCTGACGCAAAAGGCTTGCTCAAGGCGGCAATCCGCGATCCCAATCCAGTGATCTTTCTTGAAAATGAGATCCTTTATGGTCAGCATTTCGATGTGCCGAAGCTGGATGATTTTGTCTTGCCTATCGGCAAGGCCCGCATTCACAAGCAGGGTAAGGATGTGACGCTGGTCTCCTTCGGTATCGGCATGACCTATGCGGTCAAGGCCGAGGCGGAATTGGCGGCTTTGGGCATTGATGTTGAAATCATCGATCTGCGCAGCATTCGTCCGCTCGACTTTGACACGATTATCTCCTCCGTGCAGAAAACCAATCGTCTGGTGGTTGTGGAAGAAGGTTTCCCGCAAAGCTCGGTTGGCGATCATATTGCTGCTCAGGTGTCACAGCGCGCCTTTGATTTCCTTGATGCGCCGGTGATTACCATTGCTGGCAAGGATGTGCCGATGCCTTATGCTGCCAATCTTGAAAAACTGGCCTTGCCCAATATTGGCGAAGTGGTGGAGGCGGTGAAAGCCGTCACCTACCGGTAAAGGCGCAAGGAGGGACAATATGCCAATCAACATCACCATGCCTGCCCTTTCGCCAACCATGGAAGAGGGCAATTTGTCGAAATGGCTGGTCAATGAAGGCGACAAGGTTGCACCGGGCGACGTGATTGCCGAAATTGAGACCGATAAGGCAACCATGGAAGTCGAGGCCGTGGATGAAGGCACGATTGCAAAAATCGTGGTTCCGGCTGGTACGGAAGGCGTCAAGGTCAATGCCTTGATTGCCGTTCTGGCCGAGGATGGGGAAGATGTGCAGACAGCAGCCGCCGCTGCGGGCAGCGCGCCGGTTGCCGGTGGAACTGCAAAGATAGAAGCAGCACCTGCACCTGTGGAGACCCCAAAGGCGCAGGCTTCTGTCTTAGTGCCTTCTGCTTCTGATGGGGAAAAGCGACCGGCAGATCGTATCTTTGCCACGCCCCTGGCGCGGCGTATTGCTCGTGAGGCTGGTGTCGATCTTTCTGCTATTTCCGGTTCAGGCCCGCAGGGGCGTGTGGTCAAGGCCGATGTCGAGGCAGCCATTGCCGGTGGCCTGAAAGTGGCGGCACCAGTGGCTGAGGCTTCTGCACAGGCAACAAAACCTGCTGTTGCGCCAATGTCGGATGATGCAGTGCTGAAATTGTTTGAGGAAGGCTCTTATGAGTTGATCCCGCATGACACTATGCGCCGCACCATTGCAAGGCGTCTGGTTGAGGCAAAATCAACCGTGCCGCATTTTTATCTGACCGTTGATTGTGAGCTGGATGCGCTGCTGGCCTTGCGCAAGCAGTTGAATGATGCAGCGCCAGTCAAAAAGACCGAAGAGGGCGACGAGCCAGCCTATAGGCTGTCGGTCAATGACATGATCATCAAGGCGCTGGCGCTGGCGCTGAAAGAGGTTCCTGACGCCAATGTGTCATGGACGGAAGGGGCGATGGTCAAGCACGCCTACGCCGATGTGGGGGTGGCTGTTTCCATTCCCGGCGGATTGATTACGCCGATCGTGCGCAAGGCAGAGGAAAAGAGCCTGTCGATGATCTCGCAGGAGATGAAGGATCTGGCGGGGCGCGCGCGCAATCGCAAATTGAAGCCGGAAGAATATCAGGGTGGTACCACGGCGGTGTCGAACCTTGGCATGTTTGGCATCAAGGATTTTTCCGCCGTCATCAATCCGCCCCATGCAACGATCCTGGCGATTGGTGCTGGCGAGCAGCGGGCGGTGGTGAAAGATGGTGAGGTCAAAATTGCGACTCTCATGTCGGTCACGCTATCGACCGATCACCGGGCTGTGGACGGGGCGCTGGGCGCTGAACTGATCGGCGCCTTCAAGCGCCTGATCGAAAACCCGATTGCGCTGGTGGTGTAACAGGGCTGGGCTGGCCTGAAATCATGACGTCTTAGGCCATCGCCAGCAATGAAAAAACGGGATTGGTCGCTTCTTGTGCAATGCGGCTTGAAGAAAGGCAGATATCATGGCCGAAAATTATGACGTTATCATCATAGGGTCCGGTCCGGGCGGCTATGTCACGGCTGTTCGTGCAGCCCAGCTTGGTCTGAAAGTCGCAATTGTTGAGCGCGAGCATCTGGGCGGCATCTGCCTCAATTGGGGCTGCATCCCGACCAAGGCGCTGCTGCGCTCTGCTGAAATCAAGCACTATGCTGAAAATCCAGCCGCTTACGGGTTAAAGATCGATGGCAAGGTCAGCGCTGATATTGAGGCCGTGGTCGAGCGTTCCCGCGGAGTCTCGCGTCGGCTGAATGGTGGCGTCGCCTTCTTGATGAAAAAGAACAAGGTCGATGTGATCTGGGGTGAGGCAAAGCTTTCCAAAGCGCCTGCTGGTGGAAAGCCGGGCGAGATCATCGTTGCAAAAACCACCAAAAAGCCGATGGAGCCGCAAAATCCGGTGCCCAAGGGTGTCAAGGGCGAGGGAACCTATCAGGCTAAACATATCATTGTCGCGACAGGCGCACGTCCACGTGCGCTGCCGGGCATTGAGCCTGACGGAAAGCTGATCTGGAGTTATTTCGAGGCGATGGTACCAAAGGAAATGCCTAAATCCCTGCTGGTCATGGGCTCGGGCGCTATCGGTATTGAATTTGCCTCCTTTTATCGTGCCATGGGTGCGGACGTTACCGTTGTTGAGGTGATGTCGCAGGTGATGCCGGTTGAGGACACGGAAATTTCCAAATTTGCTCAGAAGCAGTTTGAAAAGCAGGGCATGAAGATCATGCTTGAAGCCAAGGTGGCCAAGGTTGAGAAGGGCGCCAACTCAATCACCGCTCATGTTGAGACCAAGGACGGTAAGATTGAAAAAATTACGGCCGAGCGCATGATTTCGGCTGTAGGCGTCGTTGGAAATATTGAAAATCTTGGGTTGGAAGCCCTTGGCGTCAAGATGGAGCGCGGCTGTATCGTGGTGGATGGCTATGGCAACACCAATGTGCCCGGCATCCATGCCATTGGCGATGTCGCTGGCCCGCCCATGCTGGCGCATAAGGCTGAACATGAAGGCGTGATCTGCATTGAAAAGATTGCCAGCCTGCCAAATGTTCATGCAATGGATAAGTCAAAAATTCCCGGCTGCACCTATTGCAACCCGCAAGTGGCCTCGGTTGGCCTGACAGAAGCCAAGGCCAAGGCGGAAGGCCGCGATATTCGTGTGGGCCGCTTCCAGTTTGCCGCCAATGGCAAGGCGATTGCGCTGGGCGAAGATCAAGGGCTGGTGAAAACCATTTTTGACAAAAAGACCGGCGAATTGCTTGGTGCCCATATGGTCGGCGCGGAAGTGACAGAACTCATTCAGGGTTTTGTGGTGGCGATGAATCTGGAAACCACCGAAGAAGAACTGATGCACACAGTCTTCCCGCATCCAACCCTTTCGGAAATGATGAAGGAAAGCGTTCTTGACGCTTATGGGCGTGCATTGAATGCCTGATTTTTCAGGCAATCCGGTGAAGGTTTGTTCAGGTCTTCACTACAAGGCAGGGTTGCTTTGGAACCGATGAAAGGCCAGCACGTTGTATGATTATTCCAATCCTGTAAGGAGGGACTTTTCATATGGACGTCAATGGAGTGGGCTGGATAGCAGCCATTGTGGTCGGCGGTGTAGCCGGGTGGCTGGCCGAAATGATAATGAAGAGCAATATGGGCATCCTCATGAATGTGGTTCTGGGGATTGTCGGGGCGGTCTTGCTCAACGCCATATTGCAGGCGCTCAATCTGGGCTCTTTCGGGGCGGGTTGGATTGCCTATCTCATCACAGGCTTTATCGGCGCGTGTATTCTGATTTTTATCGGGAGGCTGATGCGCAGATAGACGATAAGCCTCAACACATATTTTTCCTCAAGGCTGTGGCGACTTGCTTTGCCACGGCCTTTCTTATTTGGGCAAAACATCCTAAATGACAGGCAGGGCATTTCATCTGTTTCGTAGGAAAAAGATGAAATGCCCTGGTTTGCGTGTTTGCGAAATATATTGGATCGGACATGGTTACTGTTGTTGATAACATCGCCAACCCGCGACGGGTGCGGCATCCTGAAAAAGCACATCGCCCGGATCAGGAAGTGTTACGCAAACCGGAATGGATTCGTGTCAAGGCGCCTGTGTCAAAGGGCTATGCGGAAACCCGCTCAATTGTAAAAACAAACAAGCTGGTGACAGTATGCGAAGAAGCAGGCTGCCCCAATATTGGCGAGTGCTGGGAAAAGAAACACGCCACATTCATGATCATGGGTGAAATCTGCACCCGCGCCTGTGCTTTTTGTAATGTGGCGACCGGTATTCCAACTGCACTTGATCCTGACGAGCCTGCACGGGTTGCACATGCCGTGCGCCAGATGGGGCTGAGCCATGTGGTTGTCACCTCGGTGGACCGCGACGATCTCGACGATGGCGGAGCGCAGCATTTCGTTGATGTCATCCATGCCATTCGCGCCGCTTCGCCTTCAACCACCATCGAGATTCTGACACCCGATTTCCTGCGCAAGGATGATGCCAATGCGCTGGAAAAAGTGGTGGCGGCAAAGCCGGATGTATTCAACCACAATCTGGAAACAGTACCTTCCAACTATCTGACGGTGCGGCCCGGTGCACGCTATTTCCACTCGATCCGGCTGTTGCAGCGGGTGAAGGAACTTGATCCGTCGATCTTCACCAAATCGGGTATCATGCTGGGTCTGGGCGAGGAGCGGAATGAAGTCTTGCAACTCATGGATGATTTGCGCACCGCCAATGTCGATTTCATGACCATTGGCCAATATCTTCAGCCAACCCGCAAACACCATCCGGTCAAGCGTTTCGTGACGCCTGAAGAGTTCAAATCCTATGAGACCATCGGCAAGACCAAGGGCTTTTATCTGGTGTCGTCCAGCCCGCTGACGCGCTCGTCTCACCATGCGGGTGATGATTTTGCCCGGCTGAAGGCTGCACGTCAGGCCGCACTCCAGAAAACAGCCTGAAGTCTTTCACCCATGCCGCAATTTGAGGCCACCCGCCACGTTGCCCATACAGCCGAGCAGATGTTTGAACTGGTGGCCGATGTTGAGCGCTATCCTGAATTTGTGCCGCTTTGCGAGGCGCTGAATGTGCAGTCGCGCCGTGAGCGCGATGACAAGACCCTGCTCGTCGCCTCCATGAGTGTCGGCTACAAGGCTATTTCCGAGACATTCACCACTCAGGTTCTGCTCAAGCCGCAGGAGCGGGTGATCGAGGTCAAATATATCGACGGCCCATTCAAATATCTGAGCAATATCTGGGATTTTCAGGAAGAAGATGGCGGCTGTCTGGTGCGCTTCTTTATCGACTATGAGTTCAAGAGCCGTTTACTAAGTGCGGTCATGGGCTCGGTGTTTGACCGGGCATTTCGCATGTTTGCCGAAGCCTTTGAAAAGCGCGCCGATGTGATTTACGGGCGCACGTCCGGGACGGATAGCGCCTCAATGCCCATTTGAAGCGCATGCTTGACCGTTTCACGGCGGATAGGATCGCGACCGAGATTGCCAAACAAGCGCTTTTCAACGTGAACCGGCTGGTCTTTGCGGGCCAGTCCGAACCAGACCAGCCCGACAGGTTTTTCCTTGCTGCCGCCATCTGGTCCGGCAATGCCGGTCACAGCAAGGGCGATATCGGCATGGGAGTGGTGCAGCGCGCCTTTGGCCATTTCGCCAGCGGTTTGGGCCGAAACTGCGCCATGAGTGTCCAGCGTCATTTCCAGAACACCCAGCATTTCCATCTTGGCCTTATTGGAATAGGTGATGAAGCCGCGATCGACCATTGCAGAAGAGCCTGCAATATCGGTCATGGCGGCAATGATCAGTCCCCCGGTGCAGCTTTCGGCAGTGGCGGCCATCATGCTGTTTTGCTTGCAGGCTTCCAGAAATTTTTTGGCCAGTTTTTCAGTTTCAGCATCACTCATGCCGGGACCTCGCCGGGATAGATGACGCTTGCGGTGACAATTGCCGCAATGCCTTCCTCACGCCCAATGAAACCCAGCCGTTCATTGGTGCTGGCCTTGATTGAAATACGGTCTCCTGAAATGCCCAGCATTGAGGACAGTTCGGCCACGATGGCTTCGCGATGGGGGCCAATTTTGGGGGCTTCACAAATCAAGGTGATGTCGGCATTGGCAATCCGCCCGCCACGCTCGCGCACAAGTTTTACCGCATGTTCAACAAATTGCCGCGATGCCGCCCCTTTCCATTGCGGGTCGGAAGGCGGAAAATGCGTTCCAATATCACCGGCCCCGCAGGTGGCAAGTAGTGCATCGGTGAGCGCATGAAGCCCCACATCGGCATCGGAATGGCCCGACAATTTGCGGGTGTGGGGAATGGAAACGCCACACAAGACAACATGGTCGCCATCTTCAAAGCAGTGAACATCATAGCCATTGCCCGTGCGTACATCGGGGAAACCTGATGCTGATCCTTTAAGCCTCTGGTCTGCCATTGAAATATCCCTTGCCCAGGTGAGTTTTACATTATCGGGCGATCCCGGCACCAGCATGACCGGTATTTTTGCCCATTCGGCAATGCTGGCGTCATCGGTAAAATCATGACGGCCAAGCGCATGCGCCTGCTCATGCGCTGCAAGAATGGCGGCAAAGGGAAAACCTTGTGGTGTTTGTGCGCCGTGCAGTCCTGTGCGTGGTACGGTTTCAGCCACAATGCCGCCCGGCGCCTCTCGCTTGAGTGTATCGGCAACCGGTAAAGCAGGCAGCGCGCCTTGATCATGGGTGATGGTGTCAATGGTGCGATTGATCAGCTCCATGTCGCAAAAGGGGCGCACACCATCATGAATCAGCACTTTGGCAGGCTGGTTTGGCAAAAGAGCCAGAAGACCCAACCGCACGGATTCTTGCCGTGTTGGCCCACCGATAACAATGGTGATGCGGTCATGATGCTCTTTGGCTGCCTTGTGCAGCAATTCGCGGTCATCGGCATGAATGGCGATGACGATGTCATCTATGTGCGGATGAGACAAAAATGTTTCCAGCGTATGCGCAATGATAGCACGGCCGCCGATGTGGCGATATTGCTTGGGCCCATCTGCTTGCCCGGCACGTTCGCCACGGCCAGCGGCCACAATTACGGCAGCGATGCCGCCTTTTTGCTGTTTTCTGGAAATGTCAGTTCTTTCAATCATGGTGCAGGCTTAGAGCATTTTGCAGCCAGATGCTTATATCTGGCGTCGTACAAATGCGGTTAAAATAAGAGCTTAGAGCATTTTTCGTAAGTACAGATGGAATCATCTGACGTGCCAAGAATGCGGTTAAAAAACAGATAGAGCGCAATGGAGGGAAAGCCAGTCTTTTTGAAAGGCCATATGGCAGGGGTGATTGTGCATTGCATCATTTTGGCAGGCTGAATAAACATTGCCTATCAATAAAGTTTGATGGTTTTGTGTATGAGCAACCAGATGAACCTTCTGGCGCCTTTGAATATAGGTGGCGTTGAAATTCGCAACCGCGTTTTTCTGGCGCCGATGTCGGGCATCACCGATACGCCGTTTCGCAAGCGGGCTTATGATCATGGTGCAGGGCTTGTCGTTTCGGAAATGGTGGCCAGTGGTGAACTGGCAAAGGGGCGTGCCGGGTTTGATATGCGTATCCGCCATTCCGGGCTGCCTGTCCATATGGTCCAGCTTGCCGGGCGCGAAGCCGCACATATGGCGGAGGCTGCCCGTATTGTGCAAGGTGAGGGCGCCGACATTATCGACATCAATATGGGCTGTCCGGCCAAGAAGGTGACGGGTGGCTATGCCGGTTCGGCTCTGATGCTTGACCTTGACCATGCGCTGTCGCTGATCAAGGCCGTTATTGGCGCTGTTACAGTGCCTGTGACCGTCAAGATGCGGCTGGGCTGGGACGAGGAGGGGCTGAACGCGCCAGAACTTGCCCGCCGTGCCGAGCAGGCAGGGGTAAAAATGGTGACGGTGCATGGCCGCACCCGCTGCCAGTTTTACAAGGGCAAGGCAGACTGGCAGGCTATTGCCCGTGTCCGGCAAGCCGTTTCCATTCCGGTGGTGGCCAATGGCGATGTTGCAACAGCGCAGGATGCCGCCGCTATTTTAAAGCAATCCGGGGCAGATGCGATCATGATTGGCCGGGCGCATTATGGAGCGCCGTGGATGGCAGGAAAAATCGCCAATGGCGGCAGTTATGTGCCTGATCCGGGCAAGGATCTGGCAGACTATGTTACAGCCCATTATGAGGATATGCTGACGCTTTATGGCGTTGAAAGCGGCTTGCGACAGGCGCGCAAACATCTTGGCTGGTATCTGGACCGCCATGCACCAAATATCACGCTTGAACAGCGCAAATCCGTGCTGACATGTGGCGAGCCTGCAAAGGTGATTTCTCTTATGTTGGGAATTTTGAGCAAAGAGAGCCATAATCTCGCCAGTTTTGTTGCATAACCGCAACAATGTTGCAGACATGTAACGCAATTCATGATGCCATAGGGCAATATGACGACTCACATTCTCACCAATGGTCGCTTGCGCCTGCCAAAACACCACTCTCAGGAAGGGCGGCGGCTGCTTGCGCTTCCGGGTATCCTGGCAATTTTGGGCGCGCTGCTTGCGGCAGGCATATCATTTGCGATCCTTGTGGGCGCCACGCCCATCATTCCTGACGGCAGAACCACACTTTTTCTGATTGGCGTGAATGGGGCCTTCATCCTCGTGTTGATGGCCCTGATCGGGCGCGAAATTCACCGTATCGTGATGGCGCGCCGTATCGGCAAGGCAGCGTCGCGCCTGCATGTGCGTATTGTGGCCATGTTTGCGCTGGTGGCTGCCATTCCAGCCATTATGGTGGCGATCGTCGCCTCGATAACCCTTGATATCGGCCTTGACCGCTGGTTTGAGATTCGCACCAAGACCATCATCAATTCCTCGCTTTCGATTGCCGATGCCTATGTGCAGGAAAATGCCCGCAATCTTCAGGGCACGACCTTGTCGATGGCTTTTGATCTCGATAATGCGCGCACCCTTTACGGCCTTGACCGGACGGGTTTTTTAGACCTGATGAACAAGGAGGCAGCCGGTCGGGGGCTGGCTCATGCAGCACTTTTGCGCTCTGACGGGTCTTTTGTGATGAGCGCCCAGACGCAAGCCAGCTTTGCCATGCCCGAGCCACCGGAAGGGGCCATTCAGGAGGCTGAGAACGGGCCGCCATTGCTGATTGAACCACGCACCCGCAATATTATGGGGGCGATCGTCAAGTTGCGCGAACTGGAGGGCTTGTTTCTTTATACAATCCGCGTCATCGATCCCGAAGTGATCAAGGCGCGTGAAATCGTGCGCAGCAATGTCGATGAATATCAAGGGCTGGAATTAAACCGGCGTCCCTCACAGATTGCGTTTGCGCTGCCTTATCTGTCGATGACGCTTATCATCATTTTATCTGCTGTCTGGACCGGTATTGCCGTGGCTGACCGGCTGGTGCGGCCGATCCGTCAGTTGATCGGCGCTGCAGATGAAGTGGCCAGCGGCAATCTTGATGCCGCGGTGAAGGTGCGCCATTCGGATGGCGATGTCGCCTCGCTGGGAGCCACCTTCAACAATATGCTGCTGGAATTGAAATCACAGCGCAATGAATTGCTGACCGCCAATGACCAGATTGATGAGCGCAGGCGCTTTTCGGAAGCTGTTTTAGAAGGTGTGACCGCAGGGGTGATCGGCGTCGATGCCGATGGCATTGTCACCATTGTCAACCGTTCGGCAGAAACCATGCTGTCGATTGACGCCAGAACCGCAATTGGCCAAAATCTTTCCGTATTGCTGCCGCTGGTGGGGCGCGCCTTTGAAATTGGGCGCAGCAAATCCGACCGGCCCGTCTATCGTGAACAGGTGACATTTTATCGTGCAGGCACCGAACGCACCTTCAACATTCAGGTAACGATGGAAGGCGAAGACAATGATAATACGTCAAAATCCTATGTTGTGACGGTCGATGACATTACCGATCTCGTGCAGGCGCAGCGCTCGTCCGCCTGGGCCGATATTGCGCGCCGCATCGCCCATGAAATCAAGAATCCGCTGACCCCGATCCAGCTCTCGGCAGAGCGCATCAAGCGCCGTTATGGCAAGGTCATCACGCAGGATCGTGAAGTCTTTGATCAGTGTGTTGACACCATTGTGCGTCAGGTGGGTGATATTGGCCGGATGGTGGATGAGTTCTCCTCCTTTGCCCGGATGCCGAAGCCGGATATGAAGCAACTGGATTTGCGCGAACCGTTGCGCGAGGCGTCTTTTCTGGTTGAAGTGAGCCATCCGCAGATCAGCTTTGAACGCGAATTCGGCCCTGAGCCTGTTTACGCGACCTTCGACAGCAGGCTTTTGTCGCAAGCCTTTGGCAACATCATCAAGAATGCGGCGGAAGCCATGGAGGGGGTTGAACATGAGCCGGGAACGACCGGGGTGATCCGCATCCGTGCGTTACAGACAGATAACAGCGTCCGCATTGATGTGATTGACAATGGCAAAGGGCTGCCGCGCGAGCACCGGCAAAGGCTGCTGGAGCCTTATACGACAACCCGCGACAAGGGCACCGGACTTGGCCTCGCAATCGTCAAGAAGATTGTCGAAGATCATGGTGGACGTCTGGAACTCCATGATGCGCCGCAGGATTTTCATGGCGGCAGGGGTGCTATGGTCAGTATCATCTTGCCCGTCGTGACAGGAGCCGCCCAGCCTCCCGGCAATCAAATGTCGGCAAAAGAAACTGTAAGGGTCAAAAATGGCGTCTGATATTCTTATTGTTGATGACGAAGAAGATATTCGCGAACTGGTTGCCGGAATTTTGAGCGATGAAGGCCATGAGACGCGCACCGCCCATGACGCCGACAGCGCATTGGCCGCCATTGCCGGACGGGTTCCGCGCCTGATCTTTCTCGATATCTGGATGCAGGGATCGCGGCTGGATGGGCTGGCTTTGCTGGATGAGATCAAGACGCTGCACCCCAACTTGCCGGTGGTGATGATTTCAGGCCATGGCAATATTGAAACCGCTGTGTCGGCGATCCGGCGTGGCGCCTATGATTTCATCGAAAAGCCGTTCAAGGCAGATCGTCTCATTCTGATAGCTGAACGCGCATTGGAAACCTCCAAATTGAAACGCGAGGTTTCAGACCTGAAACAGCGCAGCGGCGAGACGTTTGACCTGATCGGCATGTCTTCGGCCATGAGCCAGTTACGCCAGACGATCGAACGGGTATCGCCCACCAACAGCCGTGTTATGATTGTCGGTCCTTCAGGATCGGGCAAGGAGCTTGTGGCGCGCGCCATCCATGCTCTTTCTAGCCGCAAGAACGGACCTTTTGTGACTTTGAGTGCGGCCAGCATCACGCCTGAACGCATGGAAATTGAACTGTTTGGCACCGAAACCAACGGCACCGAGCGCAAGGTGGGCGCGCTGGAAGAGGCGCATCGCGGCATTCTTTATATCGATGAAGTGGCCGATATGCCGCGTGAGACACAAAGCAAGATTTTGCGGGTGCTGGTTGAGCAGCAATTTGAACGGGTAGGGGGCACCAAGCGGGTCAAGGTGGATGTGCGTGTGGTTTCGTCCACGGCGCAAAATCTTGAAGCCATGATTGCCGAGGGCCGGTTCCGTGAAGATCTTTATCATCGCCTTGCCGTGGTGCCGGTCATGGTGGCCGGTCTTGCCGAGCGGCGCGAGGACATTCCCTATCTGGTCGATCACTTCATGAAGCAGGTGGCCCGCCAGCTTGGGGTAAAACCCCGGCATATCGGGGATGACGCCATGGCTGTGCTTCAGGCGCATAACTGGCCCGGCAATGTGCGCCAGCTACGCAACAATATCGAGCGGCTGATGATTCTGGCCCGCGATGAGGATTCTGAGGCGCCGATTTCCGCCGATTTCTTGCCGTCTGAAATTGGCGATGTCATGCCGCGCACACCCGGACAATCCGACCAGCACATCATGTCACTGCCGCTTCGGGAAGCCCGTGAGCAATTTGAGAAGGAATATCTTGTCGCCCAGATCAACCGCTTTGGCGGCAATATATCGCGCACCGCCGAGTTTATCGGCATGGAGCGTTCAGCACTACACCGGAAGCTGAAATCCCTGGGTGTGTGAGCAGCCTTCTGACAAACTGTAACCAGAGTTAGTCAAACGTGTTCGGTCAAGGCAAAACAAAGGCTTTAAGCGCCTCATTTGCTTCCTCATTCATTTCCTAGTCGCTCCGTGACGATAAACGGAGCCATTTTTGATGAGACGAATAAATGGGCCGCTTCTGGCCCTGGCCACTATTGTAGCCGCAATGGCGGCAGACATGCCCGCCACTGAAGCATCCGCAGCCCTTCAATGCGGGCGCGCTTCCTGGTACGCACTTCATTCCAGAACCGCCTCAGGCGAGCGCATGAATCCGGCGGCCATGACGGCTGCGCATCGCAGTTTGCCTTTTGGCACACGGTTGAAAGTCACCAATACAAAAAACGGCAAGAGCGTTGTTGTGCGCATCAATGATCGCGGACCGTTCGTGAAGGGCAGGGTTCTTGATCTGTCAAAGGCAGCGGCCCGCGAACTGGGCTTTATCAATTCGGGCCACACACCAGTTTGCATGGCCAAAACCTGAATTGCATAAATTGCAGGGTGAAAAAAGCCGCCCTGACCTAGGTTGTGGTGACGATTTAACTATCTGAGCCATATTGCGATTGCAGCGAGTTTGACGAAGCCCATGAA